>DATEEV010000105.1:0-16130 GCA_035281005.1 Microthrixaceae bacterium
CCCGGCCGCGTGGATCCGAACCGACAGCTCGGAATCCTCGGTCAAGCACCACTCCGCCCAGCCGCCGACCTGATCGAGCACAGTCCGTCGGACCACACACATCGTGCCGACGGTCAACGCGGCGTCGCGCTCGTTGTAGGCCACCATGCTGGTCTCGAAGAACACGCGGTATTCCTCGTTGGCCATCTGTCCGAAACGCGATCGTTGGTAGTTCCGGTAGGCGTGGGGTCCCTGCACGAACGCGATTCGATCATCGGCGAAGTGGCGCACGGTTCGTCGCAGCCAGTTGGACCGGACCTGGTAATCGGCATCGACGACGGCGACGAGCTCGACATCGGCCGGAGTGCGCCGGAGTGCAAGGTTGAGTGCACCGGCCTTTGCACCGACCACACCCATCACGTGAACGAACGCGAACTGATCGCCCAACGATGCGCAGTGTGCTTCGACCGGACGCCACAAGGCCTCGTCCTCGGTGTTGTTGTCGATCACCAGCACGGTGTAGTTCGCGTAGTCGAGGGCGGCGATGCGATCGAGGGTCGCGATGACCACCTCTGGCGGTTCTGCGTGGACCGGAACGTGGATCATCACGCGCGGGGCGTGTGAATCGTCCACGACCGAGGGCAGTCGCGGACGACGCCACCGCACCCGGACCAAGGTCTCCCACGCCTCGTAGGTCTGCACGACGCTGGATGGCAGGCAGATCGCGGTGGGCAGCGCCGCGGCCCACAAGAGGACGGTGGTGAGGGTGGAGAGGTGGAGGGAGACGAGGAACCACGCACCCCACACCGCCGAGACCAGGGTCAGCCCGGCGTAGGTCGAGAACGTGAAGACCCCTCCCGAGAAGAACGAGCGCGACCGGAGACCGGGTATCCAGACGGCAACCACCACGACGAGCCACAGCGCTGTGGTCGCGGTCGGCGCGCCGAGCCACGCTGCTCCGGCGGCACCTGCCACGAGGGCCGCCAGCAGGACGAAAACATGGGACTCGACAGTGTTGCGGAATCGGACCAGGGGCAGCACGGCGACGGTGGCGAGATGAGCGCATGCGAGCGTCGCCATCCCCACCCCCAGCCAAGCGGGGACGGAGATCGACGGACCAAGGGCCACGTCGATCCCGGCGAGAACCGGGACCAGCATCACGACCGGAACGAGCCACCACCACAGCGGGGGATGGTCACGATCCGACCCGGGGGTCGGGCGCGGCCGATCATCGAGGCCAAGTTCTCGTTCCACCCAACCCGGCGGCGGGAACTCCAACTCGGACCGATCACCGGGCACGATCGAAGTGTTCGACAAGGAAACGCGCCTCTCGGATGGTCGTGCTCCGTCGTCGGCGGCTAACCCGGACCGATCCAGGTCAGTCATTGCTCATCCCGCCGGACGGGAACCGCGACGTGGTGCTGCGCGGCCCGCAGGCGAGCCCACTCCGCCGAATGACTCACACCACAGGTATCGCTCGAAGCCGCGATCCCATCACATCAAATGTGCGGACACTCCGCGCCATGGCGTGACATGCGCCACAGCGGTACGCGAATGGTCAGTACCCGATCTCTACCTGCATACACGCGGCGAGGAGCTCCTCGCCGTTGGTGTAGGGGTGTACGCCGTCCGAGTATCCCCACAGGGTCGTGGGTGGTTCGCCGAAGACGCTGCCGCAGTCGGCCGAATCCGGGAACGTGGCTCGGATCCAGGTATTGAACTCGGTCCGCTTCGCTCGGAACGTCGGCAGCGACGACGCGGGCACGTAGTTGTCGGCCCACCCGGTGATCGTGGCGATCATCACCCGGCGCACGCCGAGCGCGTCGAGATCAGCCTTGATCCCCAAGATGTCGGCCTTCATGTCGGCGACGGAGAAACCCAACATGATGTCGTTGATGCCGCCCATGACCACCATGGTGTCGGGCACCTCGGCCATCAACGGGATCATGTCGCGGAGCCAGTCGAGATGCGCGCCGCCCTGCGAGATCGCGAGGTAGCCGTTCATCCCGGGCCAGTTGGCGCTGATCGAGTCGCCGAGGACGAACACCTCGTCCGGTGAGGGGGGTGGGGTGTACCCCGTCGAGGTGCTGGGCGCACACGACGCGAGCACTGCCGCTGCGATCCCCATGCTGACGAGCAGAGTCGGCCGCTTCCAGAACTTCCTCACCATGAATCTCCCCCAGAGTCCAAACGCTCCTCTCAGTATATCGCTTGAGTCGAGGCTCCGTTACAACGCGTACTCCGGAGTGAAAGGCTCCAAACCGGGTCCGGTGATCGGTACACCCGGAGGAGTGAAGCGCTGCCGGTCATCTCCGAGACGCTGAACCAGTGCTCATACCGCTCGAGCTCGAGTGCTCGGCCCGACATTGCCGCCGGGCCTCGTAGCGTGCGGGGAGCGGATGCATGAAGACCTCCGGGCGACGATCACCCGGAGGCCTCCGATGCCATCAAGACACGACGACCCCTTAGCCGACTCGGGCTCCTACGGACCGACGACCTGACAAAGCCACAGCCCCTCGAGGCCGACCCAGCCGCGAGCGCCGAGGTCGGCGTTGAGCTCGAGGTGGTGATTGCCTTGGCCGAGCGCCTGGCAGTTGGTGTCAGCCTCGCTGATGCTCGATGCCCAAACCGCCGTATCGTGCCCCAACAGCACACTCGAGCAGGTTCCGTTATGGGAGCCGTAGACCGTGATGTTGCCGACGCCCAGCGAGCCGCTGAAGAGAAAGTCCTCCCAGAGGACGTCGTCGAAAACATTGTCGTAGCACTGGGCGGCGGGCAGCGGCGGCCCCCCACCCCCGGGCGGTGTGCATGACGCCAGTACGAGTGTCAGCAGTAGGGGCGCGGCAATAGCCGCCGCTTTCAGCGTGAGACGCATCGATCCTCCTCCACCGCGCGTCTCGGCGAGACGTCGCGTTCATGGCACCCTCGCACCGGGCGTTGGCGCAGTCAACGACTGCCAACCGGCCAGCCTCTGGGCGGCCGGTCGCCCCGACTCGTCTATCGCCCGTTGGTGGAGAAGTGTTGGTAGTCCTTCGCACCGGACCAATAGCCGCCCCAGCGGAGGCCCTGTCGGGCGAAGACCTGCACCGGGTACGACCCGGCGGTGATCTTGCCCGTGGCGGGCACGGCGCGGTCGGCGTACGGCGCACCCTGTGGCGGTGACACGTTCCGACCTGACACGTAGGGGTTCGTCAACGGGTTGACGTCGATGGCCTTGCCGTAGGCGTGCATCGACCACGACGAGCTCCCGGCGACACGTCGACAATTGAAGGCCGACGTGTTGTTCGCGGCCATCGAGGCATCGTCGTTCGAACCGAACGCGTCGACGGTCTGCAGTCGCTCGATCGGGAACCTGTCGTTGAAGAGCTCGCGGAACGCCGTCACGACCTTGCCTGCGACATCACGATGCACGACCAGTTCGCCGACCTGCTGCGAGCCGTCGTAGCCGACGAAGCTCACCCGCACCAGCCGCAGCATCGCGGGGCCGACCGGACAGCCCGCCCGCCACGACGAGCCGAGCCGGGCCGCGCTCACCGGATGGACCTCACCTACGAACGTCGCTCGACGATGCACCTCGGCCTCGATGGCGGTGAAGAACACCGCGGCCTGCTCGGCGGTCTGTGCGTCGAGCGCGGGCAGGCCGTGGGCGCGACGCCATTCGTTGACGTCGGCGCCGTCGCACGCGCTGAGCACGACGACCGCCACGCCGACCAGGACCGCGAGGCCAGCGCGGATCCGGCTCATCGCGGTGCCAGATCCCGGATCGCCTGTCGTGGGTCGAGCCCGAACGGCATGATCGCCAGTGCAGTCGTCGTCACGCCGTTCTCGACGTAGCGCGCCACATGCTCGCGGCATGCCTCGGGGGACCCCCACACGATCAGCTCGTCGACGACCGAGTCGGGAATCGCGGCGACCGCTCCCTTGCGATCGCCGTCAGCCCACAACTTCCACATCTCGGCCATCTGCTCCTCGCGGCCGAGCCAGCGATGGAACTCGGCGTAGACCGGCACGCTGAGGTACGCGGCGATCGCGAACTTCCCGTAGGCCATGACGGTGTCGCGGTCCTCGGTCGGTGCGACGAAGATCCGGGCGACGATCTCCTTCGAGACACCTCCACCGCCTTCGCTCACATGCGGGACGACGGTCGACACGTCGTCGGCGGAGAGCCAGTTGATGATCGCGCCGTCGCCCACCGAGCCGGCGAGTCGCAGCATGCCGGGCCGCAGCGCCGCGATGAGGATCGGCACCGGCTCGGGCGGCACGATGCCGAGCCGGAAGCCGGCGACGTCGCGGACCCCGACCCGGCCGGTGAACTTCTCCCCGGTCAGCGCCACCCGCAGGAACTCGACGGTCTCCTTCACCTGCCGATACGGCTCGTCGAACTCGATGCCGTTCCACCGGCCCACGATCACGTCCGACGAGGTGCCGATCCCCAACGCGAACCGACCCGGCGCCGCCGCGGCCAGGGTGGCCACCGACTGGGCGAGGCAGGCAGGGCCGCGGGTGTAGGCCGGCACGATGGCGGTGCCGAGGCGCAGCGACGGAGCCCACACCGAGGTCAGCGCGAGCGGCGTGAACGCGTCGGCGCCGTTCGCCTCCGCCGACCACACGTCGGTGTAGCCGAGGTCCGCGAGCTCACGGATCCACTCGGCCTGGTCGGGCAGAGGGACACCGTCGAAGGGGATCGTCATTCCGTGTCGTGTCGGAGGTCGGGTCGGTGGGCTCGTCGCGGCGCTGGTCACCCGGCCGATGCTACGCAGCCGATCCCGCCCGGTCAGGGGACGATGGGATCCCGGACGATGGCGCTCTGCGAAGCGGTGCCCAACAAGACCCCCTCCTCGTCCCACAGGTGCACCCGGCCGTGACCGAACCCCCGGTGGAGCCCGTGCACCGCGATGTCGAGCAGGACCCACTCGACGTCGGTGATGCGATGGATCCTCAGGGTGTTGTCGAGGCTGTTGGAGCGCATCCAGTGGCCGAGGGCCTGGGCGAATCCGTAGGGCACGTAGTCGCCGAGCACCGCCAGGGACGCGGCGGACATCTCGATGTCGGGCATCCGCACCCACAGGGCGGACCGCCCGTCAGGAAGGGTGTCGGGGGCCAGCTCGTCCCACTGCGCGCCGCGGGCGAGTCGGATCTCGAGCCGCTGCATCAACGAGCCCGGCATGTCGACCCGCCTCGCTCGCAGCGGACACTCGTCGGGCGGTGGAACGGCGGGTGGGGCACCCCACTGCCGATCCGTGCCAGGCCGCTCCCCCAATGCCGCGTTCACGGTCAGGATCTCGCGATCGCCGACGTGCGCGACGACCCGCGCCTGGGAGGTGTGGTGGCCCGAGGTCACGACCGTCACGTCGATGTCGACGAACTCGCCGATCACCGCGTAGTCGAGGTACTGGGCGGTGGCCCAGACCACCGAACGGCCGAGCACCCGCTCCATCGCGACGATCGCGGCGCCCAGTCCGCACCCGCCGAAGAGGAAGCGACCCGCCGTCGCCACGCCGGTCTCGACCGGCAGGACCCAGCGGTTCGCGTCGTGGGTCGCCTGCAACCCGAGGAAGTCACCAGCATCCATCGGCGCCGAGCCTACGAGGGCCTCCCGGCAGAGTGGCGGGCTCTCGGGGTGGCGGGCGGGTCGGAAACTCGTGTCCTCGCCGTCTGATTCAAGCGTCCGCCGAGCCCTCGGCCGAAAATTCGCGAACCAAGTTCACACTACGCTTCGCCCATGACCGACACCCCATGGCTCGGAGACAGTTGCTCGCTCGTCGACGCCTTCCGCTCGGGTCAGCGGTCGCCGCTCGAGGAGCTCGACGCCACCCTCGCGGCGATCGACCGCAGCGAGCTCAATGCCTTCACCCATGTCGACGCCGAGCGGGCACGGGAGGCAGCCCGCTCCGTGGACGTGGCATTGCCGTTCGGCGGCGTCCCGATGGGTGTCAAGGCGCTCAGCCCGATCGAGGGCTGGCCCGACACGCAGTGCTCACTGTTGTTCCGGGACCGACTGTTCGACCACACCTCGACCCACGTCCAACGCGTGCTCGACGCGGGGGGTGTGCCGGTCGGACAGACCAACGCCAGTGAATTCGGCGGCCTGAACGTGAGCGTGAACAAGCTCTACGGCATCACGCACAACCCGTGGCAGCACGGTCGTTCTGCCGGCGGCTCATCCGGCGGCTCGGCGGCCGCGGTGGCGGGGGGCCTCGTCACGATCGCCACCGGTGGCGACGGCGGCGGGTCGATCCGGATCCCCGCCGGCTTCAACGGCAACGTCGGCCTGAAGGGCACCGCCGGTCGCATCCCGCGGGGCCCGTTCACCGACATCCACCCGATGACCGTGGTGGCGGGTTGCCAGGCCCGATCGGTGCGCGACGTGGCGCGTTGGTTCGAGGTCTCGAACGGGTTCGACATGCGCGACCCCTACTCGCTGCCGCGGGTGGAGGGCTGGGAGGACAACCTCGGCACCTACGACCTCGCCGGCAAGCGCGTCGCCGTCGCCGTCGACCTGGGCAATGCCATCGTCAACCCCGAGATCGAGCGGCGCGTGCTCGACGCGGCGGAGCTCCTGATCAAGGATCTCGGGCTGTCGCGCGTCGCGCTGGAGGTGAAGCTCCCGGGCCTCGGCCTCGAGTGGGCGATGGCCAACATGTGCCAGCTCCGCCGCGCGGTCGAAGGCCTCTGGCCCGAGTGCAGGAACGACCTCACGACGGAGATCGCCTTCGGGATGATGATCGCCGAGCAACAGGTCGACCTCGACACCCTGGCGCACGCGGAGGCGGCCCGCACCGAGGCGAACGAGACCATGGCGGCGATCTTCGACGAGGTCGACTTCGTGATCGCCGCCACGAACCCGGACATCGCCTTCGCCGCGGACTGCTACCTGAACCAGCAGGTCGGCGGGCGACAGGTCGGGCCGGAGAACAACGGTGCGCTCACCATCCCCGCCAACATCGTGGGCAACCCTGCCGTCTCGATCCCGGTCGAGCACCTCGACGGGCTGCCGGTGGGCATGCAGATCCTGGGCCGTCACCACGAGGAGGCGCTGCTGTTGGACCTGGCGCTCGCAGTGGAACGCGAGCGGCCCTGGCCTCTCGTCGCGACCGGCGCGCCGATCTGAGCCCCGCTCAGCCCGGACCCTGACTCAGGATCGCCCGGCCCACTCGTGACCGAACCAGCGCCGCACCCGGCTGCGACCGAACTCGACCTTGTCGGCCGCGATCTCCGGTGTCGGCCCGTCGAGTGTGCCGGTGGGTGACTGGCCGCTGAGGAAGGTGACGTCGACCTTTCCCACCCGGTCGTCGCCGAACTCGACGTAGCAGATGCCTCGGCCGTCGTAGGCGACGTCGGCCGTCGCACCGCGGACCTGGGCCACGATCGCGTCGGCGACCACCGCGGCCTGCCCCTCGGCGAACACGCCCGCCTTGGGGGTGCCGACGCTGGTCACGTCGCCGACCGCGTACACGCCGGGAAACCTCGTCGCGAGGGTCAGTGAATCGACCGGGATCCAGCCCTCCTCGGCCAACCCCGACGCGACGACCACGTCCGGAGCCTTGTGGACCGGCACGCCGAGATACAGGTCGAAGGGCAGTTCCGAGCCGTCACCCACCACGGCGACGCGGCGGTCGGGGTCGAGCGACCGTACCGCCGAGTCCGCGTGGAACTCGATGCCGCGCGCGGCGAATGCATCGAGGAGCGCGCGCGAGGCGTCAGGCGAGGGCGGCACGGGAACCGGCAGTGGCAGCACGAGGGAGATCGTGGACTCGTCGCGCACTCCCCGGGAGACCAGGAGGTCGTGCAACAACAGCACGGTCTCGCTCGGCGCCGGTGGACACTTGAACGGTGTCGAGGTCGCGCCGACGACCACCCGCCCGCCGCCGAAGTCGGCCAGGATCTCCCGCAGCGCGAACGCACCCGCCTCGGAGTAGAACTCGTGACCGCCCTCGACCAGCCCGGGGGTGGCGGCGAGGTCGAGGTCGGCGCCGAGTGCCACGACCATCACGTCGGCCTCGAACGTGCCCGCATCGGTCTCCACGGTCCGCTCCGAGGGGGAGATCGACGTCACCGCGGCATGCACGAACCGCACGCCAGGTTTCACGATGTCGGCATATGGGTGTCGGACCGCCTCGGCCGGCGATCGTCCGAACATCACGTCCAGCTTGGAGAAGCCGAAAACGAAGTCATCGCTCCGATCGATCAACACGATCTCGATCTGGTCGCCGAGCTCCTCGGACAGCCTCGAGGTGAGCTCGAGCCCGCCGAAGCCGGCTCCGAGCACCACCACTCGCTGGGATCCGTTCATCCCCCAGGCTCTCACCCGATGACCGGCCCGCCGACACATCGGTCTCTCGACGGCAGGCGTTTGCCGAACCTGAGAGCGTTCTCGCGCTTGGTCAGCGTGGCTGTCATACCCCCTCCGCATACTGGATCCATGAGCGTGCAACTCATCCTGATCGACGAATCCGACAGGGACTGGCGGCTCGACGACCACACCCGCGAGGTCGGACGACGGGGCATCGCCGCAGCCCGAGACGTACTGCGAGCGCACCCCCGCCACCGCCTCGACGACGCGGGCGCCGAGCGCAACGCCGCCTGACCCGGCCTCGGGCCGACGAACGACCCGTAGGATCCCGTCCATGACCGACTCCTCGAGCAACGTCGTGATCGTCGAGGCCCTCCGCAGCCCGATCGGCCGCCGAAACGGTGGCCTCTCCACCGTCCACCCTGTCGACCTCCTGGGGCACGCCCTCACGTCGCTGGTCGAGCGCTCCGGTATCGATCCCGCCGAGGTGGACCAGGTCGTCACTGGCTGCGTGAGCCAGGTCGGCGAGCAGTCGTTCAACATCGGGCGCACAGCGTGGCTCTCCGCCGGATTGCCGTTGGAGGTGGCGGCCACCACGCTCGACACCCAGTGCGGTTCCTCCCAGCAGGCCACCAACGTCGCCACCGCCCTGGTGGCCGGGGGCGTCGTCGACGTGGCAATCGCGTGCGGAGTCGAGTCGATGAGCCGCGTTCCGATCGGCTCGAACTCATCGAAGAAGCTCGGCCTCGGCGTGCCGGTCTCCAAGGCCTACTTCGGCCAGTATGAGTTCACGTCGCAGTTCGAAGGCGCCGAGCGCATCGCCGACAAGTGGGGCGTGACCCGGGCCGATTGCGACGAGTTCGGGCTCGCCTCCCAGCAACGAGCACGGCGCGCGTGGGACGAGGGCAGGTTCGACACGCAGGTCGTCCCGCTCGACGCTCCTGATGTCGACGAGGAAGGCAAGCCGACGGGCACGATGCATCGAGTCGAGCGCGACGAGGGCCTCCGCGACACCTCGCTCGAGGCATTGGCGGGTCTCAAGCCGGTCGCCCGTGACGACGGTGTGCACACCGCCGGCTCGTCGTCCCAGATCTCCGACGGCGCCGCGGCCGTCCTCATCATGACCGAGGCGAAGGCGGCCGAGCTGGGGCTGCGACCTCGCGCACGGGTCGTCGACACCTGCCTCGTCGGCGTCGATCCCGTGCTCATGCTCACCGGGCCCATCGATGCGACCCAGCGCCTGCTGGACCGCACCGGCATGACCATGGCCGACATCGACATCGCCGAGGTGAACGAGGCGTTCGCGTCGGTCGTGCTCGCGTGGGCGAAGGAGGTCGGGGCCGACCTCGAGACGACCAACCCGAACGGCGGGGCGATCGCGCTCGGCCACCCGCTCGGAGGCACCGGTGCCTTCCTCATCACGAAGGCGCTACACGAGCTGGAGCGGTCCGATGGAACGAATGCGCTGGTCAGCATGTGCTGCGGTGGCGGCCTGGGTACCGGCACGATCCTCCAACGCGTCTGATCCTCCCCGGCCGATTCGAAATGCCTACCGTCGCCGATTCGGCCTGGGGCTGCTCCTCGCCGCGTCCATCGCGACGCTCGCGGCCTGCGGCGACGATCGGCCCGCGGCGGGCAACGCCGAGGTGGTCCGGGTGATCGACGGCGACACCCTGGTCGCGAACGTCGAAGGCAGCGAGGAACGAGTGCGCCTCATCGGCATCGACACGCCGGAGAGCGTCGACCCGCGGCGACCGGTCGAGTGCTTCGGCAAGGAGGCGAGTCGCTTCCTCACCGATCTCCTGCCCGAGGGCACCCGGCTCGACGTCGTGCTCGACG
The DNA here is from genome assembly GCA_035281005.1 of Microthrixaceae bacterium. Lineage (GTDB taxonomy): Bacteria > Actinomycetota > Acidimicrobiia > Acidimicrobiales > Microtrichaceae > DATEEV01. The sequence goes on from DATEEV010000105.1 coordinate 10,112, forward strand.
CCGAGGCTCGCGACCGATACGGCCGCCTGCTCGCCTATGTCTATCGAGCGGAGGACGACCTGTTCGTGAACCTCGAGTTGGTCGAGGAGGGGTACGCGCAGCTCCTCACCTATCCCCCGAACGTGGCCCACGCGGACGAGTTCCTCGACGCCCAGGGCGCGGCACGGGATGCGAACCGCGGCCTGTGGTCAGCGTGCGACGCGATTGCGTGACCGCCCGGTCCAGCTCAAGCTCCGACCGCCGCCTGGTACTCAGCGAGGTTCACGTCGACGAGGTCTTTCCACTCGTGCCCGAGCACTGCAGCAGGACCACTCGCCGAGGTCACCGGGAACATCGCCCACACCTGCTGCCCACCGACGGTGGTCTGATGCGGACCCCCCATCGCAAGGATGTTGACGTCGCCGGGCGAGGGTGGCGTTGCAGTCAGTAGATACTGCGGTGAGTTGGCGGCAGCACAGACCACGAGGACGTCGGTGGCGGGGAAGACGCCGGCCAGCACCTCATCGACGTGGAACTCGCAGGCCGTGTAGATGGGTGGGCCGGGTGAGCCCTCGACGGTGAACTGGCCGGCCACGTCGCCGAAGGTGCCTCGCACCAGCGGGAACTGGTTCGAGATCATGGTGGCCTGGTTCATCGGTTGGGCCAGGGTCCCATCGAGTACCTCGGTCGTCGTCGGGGCCTCGGTAGTGGGGTCGGCGGTAGTCGACGGCGCGTCATCTCCGCACCCGGTGATCAACACAGCGACGAGCATCGCTCCGATCACCGATCTGATGATCTGCTTCTCCATGTTCCTGCGCTCCTATTCGTAGATGGCGTTGACGCCGGCGATGTCTTGGGTGGTCGGGGTCTGGATACCGCAGACCTCAACCGAGGCGATGGTCTTGTACATCAGCACGATGCTCGGGCAGTCGGCCGGGACGACGACGTAGGGGTCGTTGTCAGCAACGTGGAAGGGGGAGTGATCGAGCCCGAGCGCATGGCCCATCTCGTGAGCGCCGACGTTGTTCCAAACGGCTTGTCCGTAATAGGCCAGCGCGCCCCAGTTGATGCGCACCGTCGAGGTGTTGTAGGGGCATCCGGGGATGTTGCTGTACCCGAGGTAGATCGAGGACGGGTCCGAATAGCCATAGACCACCACCTGATTCACGTGGCCGCTGCCTGAGTAGAACAATGGCGCCTCGCTGCCGGTCGCATTCCAGGCGTTCATGCCGAAGTTGACTGACGCCTGGGTGATTCCTTCGGCGGTGGCCGGGTCATACACCACACCGACGTCAGCCACCGAGGCCGGATCGAAGCGGCAGTTGATGTCGCCGTTGAACGGCCTCGGCGTACTGCACGAACTCAACACCACCCCCAGCACCGCCACGGCGAGCGGCGCTGCCCACCATCTGATTCGTTCCACGTTGCTCCCCTGGTTGTTCCCAGCTCCGACACATGCCGAACGATCGCCTGGTTGGCGAAGACCCGGGCACCCCATGCCCGGAAGATCTGAGCTGGTCGACCGTCATTCGGCCGTGGCGACTGATCCCCTCAGTCGTCGTTGCGCCAACGTTAGCCATCCTGCCCGCTGCGCGAGGCGCCGAAGCGCTGCCGAAGCCGACCCGTGGCCCGTGGTCAGGCTGCCCGCATGAGTGCCTGCAGCGGCCGCCAACCGACGAGCTTCACCCCGGCCCGCTGGATCATCGCCCGCACACCGGAGTCGCGTGTCACGAGCAGGTGGTCATCGATCCGGGCGGGCCAATCCTGGCCGATCGCTCGGAGCTCGGGCGTGTCGAGTGCCGGGTGCACATAGAGCTCGGTCACACCCGGCCGGAGCTCACCGATGATCCGGTCGAACGTCGATCGCGACCCGACCCCCTGAACCACGGCGAAGTGGTCGGGAAAGACGACCCCCTCCCCCGCCGCGAGATCGCGGTACGGGAACCCCACGGAACGCTGCGCGGAGGCGCCAGCCATCCTGAGGGGCAGCCGGAACTCGATCGCGAGGTCGAGGTACACGTCGAAGAACTCCGGGCGCAGTTGCATCGTGCCCATGTGCGAGTCGAGGTGGGTCACGTCGAATCCCCAGAGCACTGCCCGCTCGATCTGCGCGCGGCACTCGCGGCGGACCTCGTCGAGGTCGGCGTGGTCCCACACGTCGGTGACGGTCCTCGGGAACCCGCCATCGCCGTCGAGCAGCGATGGGGCGTGGGTGATGGGGCCCCACCGGTAGTTGTCCCACTCGGAGTTCAACGTGAGGTGCACCCCGACGTCCTCGCCGCGATATCCGCTGGCGGCGTGACGCGACCAGGGGCAGGGCACCATCAACGACGCACTGGTCGCGATGCCGGTCCGCAACGCGTCGTAGACCGCGTCGTTGGTCGACTGACTCATCCCGAGGTCGTCGCAGTTGATCAACAGGACACGATCCTCCGCGGAGAACCCGAGGCGCTCGGCCAGTTCGCTCACGCAGCGAAGGGTAGCGTCGCTTCAGCGCAGCGAAGGGAGCAGCTGTGCTTTCAGCGGAGCCCAGAGAACAGATCGGTCTCGGGGAGCTCGGGCTCGATCGTCGACCGGGCGAGGATGTAGTCGTCGTACGGGTACACCTCGGCGGCGACCTCGTTGGGCAGCGCGAACCAGAACGCCGAATCAGGGTCCACCTGGGTGGCGTGGGCGCGCAGCGCCTGCTCGCGCACGTCGAACCATTCGCGCACGTCGACCTGGGTCGTGATCCGGTGGTCCTGGGTGAATCGGTCGAGCCACTCCTGCTGGAAGGGCGACTCGATGCCCATCTCGAGCATCTTCTCGTGGATCGCCAGGACCCGTTCCTTGGCCCACAGCGAGTAGTAGAGCTTCGAGGGGGCGAACGGCTCACCGGCGTCGGGATACCAGTCCGGCGACCCGGCGCGGTCGAAGGCGAGCACCGAGATGTCGTGGACGCGGAGGTGATCGGGGTGCGGATAGCCACCCTGGTCGTCGGAGTAGGTCACGATCACCTGCGGTCGATCCCGCCTGATGATCTCGACGAGGCGACCGGTCGCCTCGTCGATCGGCGCATTCGCGAAGTTCTGGGGATCGGCGTTCTCGGCCGTGTCGGGCATCCCGGAGTCGCGGTACCCCAGCAGGTCCCACCGGTCGTAGCCGATCACCGCGACCGAGGCCTTCAGCTCCTCCATCCGGATCTCGGCCAGCCGATCGAGGACCTCGGGACGGTTGAGGGCAGGATTCAGGATCTCGCCCAGCTCGCCGCCCGTGCAGCACACGAGGGTGGCGCCGATCCCCTGGGCCCGATACATCGCCACCAGCGAGGCGCCCTTCGACGCCTCGTCGTCGGGATGGGCGTGAACCGAGAGCAGTCGCAGTGGATCGGCCATCATGTCAGCGGCCGGCGGCCGTGCTCAACGGGACCAGCTCCATCTCGCTGACCGGGTCGTCGTCGTCGTCCACGACGAGGCGCCACCCGAAGATCTCCGCGAGCCTCGACCGTCCCTCGGGCGGGCCGGTGGCGATGAGCTCGTCGGACGCCTGGAAGGTGACGTAGCCGCGGGGCCGGTACGTGTAGCTGCCACCCCGCACCAGTGCCAGCACGTGGAAGCCCGGTTCGATGTCGAGCTGGAGCTCGGCGAGCGTCGAGCCCTCGGCGGCCGAGCCGGGGGCGACCGGCACACGCACGACCACCACGTCGGACTCGCCGAGGGCCATGCCGAGCACCGGGTGCAGGTCCTGGTTCTCGCGGATGACCCACACCATCTGGTTGGCCTGATCGCCGATCTCCTCGGCCACGTGCGAGAGCTGGAGCAGGCCGCGCAGCGGCGACGGATCGAGGTTCTGCGCGCCGGCGCGCAGGACCCAGATCTGGAGGTGGTCCTTCATCTCGTCGAGACGGTCGGCGAGATGTCCGACCTCGGCCGCGAGACCGGGATCGCGAAGCGCCAGCGCCGAGTACGCGAGCCCGACGGCCGCCTCGGAGATGTTCTTCATCTCGACCAGCACGTCGACGGCGCGGTCGAGGTCGGTGATCGCCCCCGGTGCCGGCGCGGGCGGCGGGTCCCACGTCGGCGCGGCGGCGAGCTCGTGGAGTCGCACCAACCCGGCCGGCGATCCGCGCAGGAACAACACGTCACCGGGGAGCATCACGATGTCGCCGTCGATCTCGGTGATCCACGAGCGGTCGCGGCGGATCGCCATGACCCGCATTCCGGCGGCCACCGGAAGCTCCATCGCCGAGAGCGGACGGTGCGCCAGGTGTGAACCTTCACGGATCCACACCCGGTGCGACACCTCCTCCGCGTTGGACAGGTCCGCGATGAGCTCCTGGGGGATGCCGAGGCGGTGGGTCACGATGCGAGTGACGTCGATCGCGGCATTGCCGATGCCCTCGATGGCGGACACGACCTGCAGGACCGAGGCCATCGACTCGGCCTCCTTCGGTCGGCGCACCGCGAGGATGCACACCGCACGCATCTCCTGCACCAGATCGTTCAGCCGCTCCTCGAGCTGGGCGACCTCCTCGCACATCCCGGGATCGTTGAAGTACAGCGCCGCGTAGGCGAGGTCGACCATGAGCTCGGAGGTGTCCTTGGCCTCCGAGAGCATCCAGCGGAGACTTCGCGGTCTGTCGTCCATATCGGAGTCCTCAGGATAGAGGGCCGCCGAAGTCCCAACCGACGCCGTCGCGGAACTGCTTGAGGATCCGCCTGGCCACGGTGTGGACATGCACCTCGTCGGGGCCGTCGTAGATCCGACCGAAGCGCGCCGCGCGGTACATGAACGACAGTGGCGTGTCGTCGGTCAGCCCGGCGGCGCCGTAGGTCTGGATCGCCCTGTCGATCACGTCGTGCAACATGCGCGCCCCGACGACCTTGATCGCCCCGATCTCGACGCGTGCCTGGTCGCCACGGTCGATTGCCGCCGCGGCGTGCAGCGTGAGGAGCCGACAGGCCTGGATCTGCGCGTAGCTCTCGAACACGTGCTGTTGCATGAGCTGCTTCGCGGCGAGGGGCTCGCCGAAGGCGTGTCGCGAGTTGAGACGGTCACACATCAGCTCGAAGGCGCGTTGGGCCTGCCCGAGCCAGCGCATGCAGTGGAAGATGCGGCCCGGACCGAGCCGCTCCTGGGCGATGACGAAGCCGTGGCCGCGCGGACCGAGCAGGTTCTCCGCCGGCACCCGCACGTCGTCGTAGATCACCTCGCAGTGCCCACCCCGGATGCCGAGGACCGGCGTCTCGCGCACGATCGTGTAGCCGGGCGTGTCGGTCGGGACCACGATCATCGAGTAGGCGAGGTACGGCGACACGTCCTCCCCGTCCTCGGTGCGGCACATCACCGTCGTGTACGCGGCGCGATTGGCGCCGGTCGTGAACCACTTGTGGCCGTTGATCACCCACTCGTCGCCGTCGAGCACCGCAGCCGTGCGGAGCTGGGTCGGGTCCGAGCTCGCGACCTCCGGTTCGGTCATGGCGAAGCTCGGCGACACTTCGGCCTGCACGAGGCGCTCGAGGTACTCCTCACGCCACTTGGGCGAGGCGTACTTGTGCAACATGAGCGAGTCCTGCAGCGTGAACGTGCCGAGTGCGATCTGGCCGAACTCGCTGCGACCCTGGACCTCGTTCACGTACACGTAGTCCATGAACGGCAGGCCTCCGCCGCCGAGCTCCTTCGGATGGCCGAGCGCCCACAGCCCCTCGGCCTTGGCCTCGGCCTGAAGGCGGCGAATGGTCGCGGCCGCCTCGTCGCCGCCCTCGTGGAGCAGCTGTTCGGCGGGTTCGACCCGCTCGACCATGAACGCCTTGACCGCCGCTCGAATCGGTCGCACGTGTTCGGGCACTTCGAAGCTCATCGGTCCCCCTGTGACGGTCCCCCCCGGGCCGGTGGCCGCCGAGCCGCTCGATGCGGTCAGCGCGCCGACGATCCGGACGGGCACGACGGTACTGTGACCGCAGGTGCGACCGAACGGATCGCGCCGGCTTTCGAATCGAGGAGCCATGGCAAACCCCCTGTTCAACGACTCGGCGTTGCAGCGCGCCGGCACCGAGGGCGG
>DATEEV010000106.1:0-2623 GCA_035281005.1 Microthrixaceae bacterium
TCCCGGCCGGCAGATCATGTCGAAGCCGCAAAGGGCACCAGTCTGTAGAACCAGACCAGGAGCAGGAACCGACCCTAACGACCAGGCCGGCCGCCAAGGTCCCCTCACTCTGACACCCGGCCAGTCTGTGCCACTCCCTGACCACGCTCCGAGCGGCGCGACTGGCGCCTCCGACACGACGTGATTCGCGAGGGCGAGGCGGATCGCGCGCGCTTAGACGTGCGTGGACGATGCGACGGCGATGACGGGCGATGTACTGCTGGTGCGGGTGACCGAGGCGGCGAGGCGGCTCGGGATCGGTCGCACGAAGACCTACGAGCTCATCTCCGACGGTCGACTCGAGGTGGTCCGGATCGATGGCGCCGTGCGAGTCCCGGTCGAGGCGATCGAGCAGTTCGTGTCCTCGAGTCGAGCCCTCGCCGCCCATCGTGTTCGGTACGGTGACGAGGTCATCGGTGGTCGCCCGATCCACCCGCTCCGCTGACCATGTTCAGCTGACGCTCGACTCAACGGGCCTCCAGACACCGGCGCCGAAGGCGACCGGATCCCAACGGGATGGAGGCAACGTGGCGAGCCCGCCAGGCCGTGCACCAAGTCGACGCCGTGGGCACGGCGAGGGCTCCGTCTACAAGAACGATCGCGGCCAGTGGGTCGCCACCGCCGAGGTCCGTCTCGGCCTCGGCCCCAGTCGGCGTCGCATCACCCGGAAGGCCAAGACGAAGGCCGAGGCGATCCGCAAGGTCCGCCACGCCGAGCGCGAACTCGAGGCCGCCGGCGTCGTCATCGATGCTGGTCAGTCCGTCGATGCCTACCTGCGTTGGTGGCTCGAGCACGTCGCTCCGGTGCGAGTGAAGTCGTCCACTGTGGCGCAGTACCGATGGATCGCCGAGAAACACCTCATCCCCCGCATCGGTAACCATCGGCTCGGACGTCTGACCACCGGGCATGTTCAGACGCTCGTCACGAGCGTCATAGCGGACGGCTACGCGCCGAACACGACCCGTCAGATCGTCGGCGTCCTCTCGGGCGCGCTACGCCACGCGGTACGGACCGATCTGATCCTGCGAAACCCGTGCCAACTCGTCGATCTCCCCCGCGTGGTCAGGTCCATCGAAGACGACACGCTGACACCGGAGGAAGTGGTCAGGTTGTTGGTCAGGTGCAAAGACACCCGCTGGGAAGCGTTCGCCACGCTCGCTCTCGGCTACGGCTTCCGGCAGGGCGAGCTCCTCGCGCTGACCTGGGGCGACGTGCAACTCGACAACACGCCAACAGTTCGCATCCGCTCCACGATCAAGTGGCCGCCGGGCGGCGGCTGGTACGTCGAGGAACCCAAGACCCGTGGCTCCATCCGCGTCGTCGAGATCGATGCAGGGACTGCCGAACTTCTACGAACCCACCGTCGGCGCCAACAGGTAGAGGCCGCAACCGCCGGCGATGACTGGACGGATCATGGCTTCTTCGTATTCACCACCGAGACCGGCTCACCGATCCAGGACCGCAACTGTCTCCGCTGGTGGTACGGCCGGCTCAAGGCCGCGGATCTCGAGAAGCGACCGTTCCACGCCGCTCGGCGCACGGCGATCACCAACATGGCCGCGGCCGGCGTTCCGCTCGAGGTCGCCGCGAGCATCGTCGGCCACGCGTCGATCCGGATGACCGCCGAGGTCTACAACCGCGTTCGACCACGCGGCCGGATCGAAGCTGCACAGCTCATCGGCCGGATGCTGGCGGACTGAGGAAGCGACCGAATCACCCGCATGGGGACTTTGGCTACCCTTTTGGCTACCCCTTGAGATTTTCGGGTCATCTCACTACGAGACGAAGGCCGGAAACCCCTGCAAACATTGAGTGGGCCGTGAGGGATTCGAACCCCCGACCCCCTGCGCGTCATGCAGGTGCGCTAGCCAACTGCGCCAACGGCCCCGGTGAGCGGGTCACGTTATCACCGGCGGCTGCGACTCCGGCCAGCCTGGATTCGCGGGGCGGTTCTCCGGCAGGGGCAGCGGCACCGGTGGCGGCGACCAAACCGACTCCCCTCGCTCGTCCCCGGCACCGAGACAGAGCAGGGAGCCGACGAACGCGACCGCGACGCCCACCACCATCAGGTATGTGCCGACGGCCCAGCTGGTCTCGATGTCGGAAGCGGGGGTGGCGATGTCGATGATCTGGTACACGACCACCCCCGCCGCGAGGATCGAGAACAGCACGGCGAACTGACCCTGGCGGATGAAGATGCCGACCACGGCGAGCGCCCCGGTCACGGCGAGCACGGTGCCGATCCCCGCCACCAGCGGCCCGTGGCCGATCTCGCCGGCGATGTTGTTCCAGCCGCTGCCGAGCACGATCCCCTGACCGCGCACGTCGGCACGTACCCACGGGAGGAAGCTGGCCGCGACGAGCTTCAGCCCTCCCAGCCCGACCGCGAGCCCCCCGACGGTGCGGCGCGCCGCGACCTGCGATGACCCACCGGCCGTATCGGGTACCAGCATCGAGGCGACGAGGGGAATCGAACCCCTGTGCAAGGCTTTGCAGGCCTCTGCCTAACCACTCGGCCACGTCGCCAGGGAAGGGACAGCGTAGCCCGGGCCCGCGATCCCCCCGATCGAACGAGCGGATCCGG
>DATEEV010000107.1:0-5648 GCA_035281005.1 Microthrixaceae bacterium
TCCACAGTCTGAAGGAGACATGCCCATGGAATGGGTCGAGACCACCAGCAACACCGTCGAGGAAGCCAAGGACCTTCTGCTCGATCGCCTCGGCGTCGACGAGGAGGAGGCCGAGTTCGAGATCCTCGAGGAGCCGACCACTGGACTGTTCGGCCGCAAACGCGGTTCGGCTCGGGTCCGGGCCCGGATCCAGCCCAAAGCGCCGCGTGCGAAGGAAGAGCGCCGTCGACGCGGCGGGAACGGCAACAACAAGAAATCCTCCCGGCCGCCCAAGAGCGGCGGAGACGCCAAGCCCGACGCCAAGCCCGCCTCGAAGCCCGAGTCGGCCGAATCGGCCGCCGAGCCGAAAGCCGACAGCGAGCCTCGGGAGCGGGATTCGGCCCCCGCAGCACGGCGCGACGCCCGCCCTCCCCGCGAGGATCTGCCTCCGGCCGACCCCGAGGTCATCGCTGGTGCCGTGAAGGAGTTTCTCGATGGCCTGGTCACCGCGTTCGCTCTCGACGGCACCGCGGCGGCCTCCGTCGTGGAGGGCGAGGTCCGGGCCACGATCGACGGCACCGACCTCGGCTATCTGATCGGCCCGTCCGGTGGGGTGGTCGATGCCGTGCAGGAGCTGGCGCGCACCTACTCCCAGAAGGAGTCGAAGGGCACTCAGGCTCCGCGGGTCAAGGTCGACGTGGGCTCGTATCGGGCCAACCGCAAGACCGAGCTGGAAGCCTTCACCCGCACCGTCGCCGAGCGGGTCAAGGAGACCGGCGAGGCAGCTTCCTTCGAGCCGATGGGGTCGGTGGATCGCAAGACCGTCCACGACACCGCCGCCGAGATCGACGGCCTGTCGACGATCTCCGAGGGTGAGGATCCGCGCCGCAAGGTGGTCATCCTGCCCGCGTGAGCGACACCCTCCACACCGTTCTCGACATCGCCCGGTCCCGGGGCTTCCTCGGGCCGGGCGATGTCGCGTTCCACGTGGAACACGCACGCTCGTTCGTCGACCTCGTTCGCGGTTCCAAACGCATCCTCGACCTGGGCAGTGGTGGCGGCCTGCCCGGACTGGTCATGGCGACGGAGCTCGCTGAGAGCGAGCTCGTGTTCCTCGACGCGAACCAGCGTCGAACCGAGTTCCTGGCCGAGGCGGTCGAGCAGCTCGGGCTCGACGATCGGGCGTCGGTCGTGACGGCCCGGGCCGAGGAGGCCGCACGCCGTCCCGAGCTGCGGGGGACCTTCGACGCGGTGGTGGCCCGGAGCTTCGGCCCCCCAGCCGTCGTTGCGGAATGTGGCGCACCCTTCCTCCAGCTCGGTGGTCGACTGGTCGTGAGTGAACCGCCCGACGGTGTCGACCGCTGGCCGGTTGACCACACCGCGCAGCTCGGGCTCGAGCCCGCGGAGGCGGTGGTCACCGAACGAGCGCATCTCCGGGTGCTCCGCCTGGTCAGGACGTGCCCGGATCGCTACCCGCGGCGGGTCGGGGTCCCGGCGAAACGTCTGCTGTTCTGAGCGCCGAAGGATCCGCTCTCCTGACCGTCGCAGCCCGGATGCCGGTCAGGCGTCACCCGCGTCCTCAACCTGCAGATGTTCCATGTGGAACAGCGTGGGCTCGAGTCGGTACTTGACCCTTGGCAGTCAGATCGGCAGGATGGGAGCGCTCCCCCGCCGGCGCGGTCGGCCCGTCCAGCGAACCCTCCCGGAGATCCTGCGTGACCGATCCGTTCCATCCGGCTCCACCGTCGACGGGATGGAGCGAGCCCAGTGGCGAGCCGGTAGGCCGCACCGAGCCCTCGACCGAGTGGACGGAGCACCCGAGCCCGGACCTTCCCGATCCAGATGCCGCGAGCCTCACTCCCAGTGAGACCGAGGTCGTCGCGCCGATGGCGCGACCGTTGCGACCGCTGCCGAGGGTCATCGCCGTGGCCAATCAGAAGGGCGGCGTCGGCAAGACCACGACCACGGTGAACCTCGGCGCAGCGCTCGCCGAGGACGACCAGCGGGTACTGGTGGTGGACCTCGATCCACAGGGCAACGCCACCACCGGCCTCGGCATCAACACCCGCTCGCTCGAGCACTCCATCTACGACGTCTTGTTGAACGACGTCCCGCTCGAGGACTGTGTCGAGCCCACGTCGGTGCTGAACCTCTTCGTCGCCCCGGCCAGCCTCGATCTGGCCGGTGCCGAGATCGAGTTGGTGTCGGTGATGAGTCGAGAGACGAGGCTCAGAAAGGCGATCGACGACATCAAGGACGATTACGACTACGTCCTCATCGACTGCCCACCGTCGCTCGGGCTCCTCACGGTGAACGCACTCGCCGCGGCCGACGAGGTCCTCGTCCCGATCCAATGCGAGTACTACGCGCTGGAGGGCCTCGGACAGCTCATGCGGAACATCGATCTCGTGCAGCGAAATCTGAATCCGCAGCTCGAGCTGAGCCTGCTGGTGCTCGTGATGTACGACGGCCGCACCCGACTCGGCGAGCAAGTGGCCCTCGAGGTGCGCGAGCACTTCGGTGACCGGGTGTGCCGAAACGTGATCCCGCGCAACGTGCGCCTCTCCGAGGCGCCGTCGTACGGGCAACCGATCACGGTCTACGACTCCAGTTCCACGGGCGCTGTTGCCTACCGCGAACTGGCTCGGGAGGTGCGCAGTGGCTCGGCGTAGCGGATTGGGCAAGGGACTCGGCGCGCTGATCCCGACCGAGGCCAGCGGCACCACGGGCGAGGGCAGTGGGCTGCGCGAGCTGCCGATCAGTCAGATCAGTGCGAATCGCTTCCAGCCCCGCGACCACTTCGACGAGGAATCGTTGGTGTCGCTGACCGAGTCGATCCGCACCCTCGGTGTGCTTCAGGCGATCCTGGTCCGGCCCTCCGACGACGGCTACGAGCTGATCGCGGGCGAGCGGCGTTGGCGGGCGGCCAAGCGTGCCGGCCTTCAGACGATCCCCGCGGTCGTTCGCGCCTCGACCGACGACGTGTCCTCGCTCGAGCAGGCGTTGGTGGAGAACCTCCACCGACAGGACCTCAGTCCGCTCGAGGAAGCCGGGGCGTTCCAGCAACTCATGGAGGACTTCTCCTTCACCCAGGAGCAGGTCGCGGCGCGGGTGGGCAAGAGCCGATCGGCGGTGGCCAACATGATCCGGCTGTTCCAGCTGCCCCCGGCGGTACAGAAGCTGGTGGGGGAGCGACAGATCAGCCTGGGCCATGCCAAGGTGCTGTTGTCGACACCGGACCGCGCCTACCAGGAGGCCCTCGCCCGGCGCATCGTCGCCGAAGAGCTCAGTGTCCGCCAGGTCGAGGATCTCGTGAGGGAGCGACAGGAGCTCGAGGACCAGCTCGGTGGGTCGTCCGCACCACGACGGGACCCGTCACCGAAGTCCTTGCGCCAGCCGGGGCTCCTCGAGCTCGAGCAGTTGCTCTCGGACCAGCTCTCGACCAAGGTGCGGGTCGAGATGAGCACCAAGCGGGGTCGAGTGCTGATCGAATTCGCGAACCTCGAGGACCTCGAGCGGATCTACCGGGTCATCAGCGACGCCTGATTCGAGGCTCCCAGCTGGCTCGACCTTCACTCTACCTTTTTCCACAGGCTGTGGGAAAACCTGGGGACGAACCTCAAGCGAACCGTTCGGCGGCGAGTGGAGGGTTGCCCTGCCGACGCTCGGATCGCCTCGCCGAACTGGCGTCAGTACGGCTCGGACGCCCAGCGGGTGATGGCTCGACCGAGTGCGCTGGCGAGCAGCGCACGGTGCTCGAGGACCTCGGCCGGCGGGCCGATGCGGACCACGACGGTCGGGGGGCGGGTCTCGCGGAGGATCGGGAGACGCATGCCCTTGAGCACACCGATCGTCCATGTGGGGGTCGTCGGGAACTCGGCCAGCACCAGCGACCCCAGCCGGCGCCCGCCATCCGAGCTGAACCCCTCGGTCTCGAAGTAGCAGATCTCCTGAGCCGCTGACTGGTCCACGACGAGCGCGACGCAGAGGCCGGCGTCGAACTCGTTGACCTGCTGGGCGAGGGCCGACCAGTCGGCGTCGACCAGCACCGCGGCCTGCGCCCCGAGACGGAGGAGGTCCGCACCGATCGTGCCGACCAGGGCGTCGGTCTCGCCTTGGTGGACGAGGGCGACGCGCAGCCCGACGAGCCCCCGTGGCTGGGTTCGCAGCAGGTGTCGTTCCCGCACGCCGGCGACCGTTCCGAGCCCGGCGCGCGGCTGGAGGCGTGCCAGGGCGGCGACCGTGTCGGGCCCGCACACCTCGTCGGCGACGAGGCCGACGTTCTGTTGGAAGTCGAGCAGCGCGCGTTGGGTCATTGGCCCGAAGATGCCGTCGACGCGCCCTGCGTCGAATCCGAGCGCGCCGAGTTGGAGCTGGAGGCGGGCGACGTCGTCGCCACGCGACATCGGGCTGGTCAGGTAGAGCAGTCGGTCGCCGAGCCCGTATCCGGCCTCGACCAGCGCGGCCCAGGTGTCGGCGTCGCAGATGCCGTCGGCGTCGAGGCCCCGGGAGCTCTGGAACTCCTTGACCGCAGCAGCGGTGCCGTCACCGTACGACGTCGCGTCACCGGCGGTGTCGAACCCGAGGGAGCGAAGACGAGTGGTGAGGTCGCGCACCGCGCGACCCGACGCACCCGGCTCCAGAGGGAGTGCTGTGGAGATGACCGTGCCTCCAACGATGAGGGCCTCCGGACGACGAGGGGGTCTCACCCTATCGCCGGCTGATACGGCTCGATCCGCGTTCGATGGCGGGTGTCAGGCCGACTCGAATCCGGCGGGAAGTCCGGACTCGGTCAGATGAAGTCGGCGAAGGCTTCGAGGTACTGCTGCTTGCCGCGGGCACCGACGAGACGGGCCTTGGCGTCGCCGCCCTCGAACACGATGAGCGTCGGGATCGACATCACGTCGAACTGGCGAGCCAGGTTCGGGTTGTCGTCGACGTTGACCTTGACCACGCGCAGCTTCTCGGACTGCTCGGTGGCGATCTCCTCGAGGATGGGGGAGATCGTCTTGCACGGGGTGCACCACTCCGCCCAGAAGTCGACGACGACCGGAACGTCGGCGGCACCGATCTCCTCGAAGAACGTCGCCTCGTCGAGCTGTGTCACGGTTCCAGACATCGGGGGTCGGCCTCTCTTATCGTTGTGGTCAGGGTTTGGTCTGTGTCACTGGCCGGGGCCAGATTCTTCACCACGCAAGGACGTGGCGTGCCGATGAGTACAACCCCGCACCGCGCCGAGGCATTCCGGGTCCGGGGGTCAGGCGGTCTGCTCCATGCCGGTCAGTGGCCTTGCGCCTCGAGCCAGCGCTCGGCCTCGATCGCCGCCATGCAACCCGAGCCCGCGGCGGTGATCGCCTGCCGGTAGTAGTCGTCCTGAACGTCACCGCAGGCGAAGACGCCGTCGATGTTGGTCCTGGTCGCGTTCGGCGCCGTGATGAGGTAGCCGTTGTCCTTCATGTCGAGCTGTCCGGCGAACAGGTCCGTGTTCGGCCGGTGCCCGATCGCCACGAACATCCCGGTGAACGGATGGCTGACGGTCTCGCCCGTGTTCACGTCGCGGGTGATCACCGCCTCGACCTTGGTGTCGCCCACGATGTCCTCGACCACGTTGTGCCACAGGAATCGCAACTTCTCGTTGGCGAAGGCGCGGTCCTGCATGATCTTCGAGG
>DATEEV010000108.1:0-4431 GCA_035281005.1 Microthrixaceae bacterium
TCGTCGGGGACGTCGGCCATCAGCGACTTCAGCAACTCCTGGCTGCCGCGGAACGTGCCTTCGGCATGCGGGTAGTCGTTGCCCCACATGACCGTCGACAGCCCGGTGATGTGTCGGCAGGCGACGGCCACCGGATCGTCCTGGAACGAGACGTGGAATTGGCGCTGCACGTACTCGCTCGGCATGAGCGGGTACGGCCACTTCTCGTTGAGTCGGAACAGCTGCGCCATCCCTGGCTGGTCGTCGTCGGGCCGGGTGTCGTCCCACACGCCGATCCACCAGTCGGGGTCCTGGCCGATGCCGGTGATCCAGCACTTGTCCATGCTTCCGACCAGCGACGCCAACCAGTAGGCGTTGAACTCGATCAGCGAGAAGTGCAGATCAGGGAAGCGCTCCGGCACGCCACCGCCGATCAGCTGGCAGATGAGCGTCTGTGGCACGACCGGCTGCATGACGGCCTGGGTCACCATCCGCTTCGCCGCCATCTTCTCGTTCATCGGCTGGTTGACCTGCTGGGCGTTCTCCATCATCACCTTGAGCGTGAGCGCCTCAGGATCGTTGACCTTGATGCCGCCGGTCTGGGTGTGGACGAACACGCTCAGACCGCAGGCCTGGATCGCGGCCCACAGCGGGTCGTAGTCGCGGGAGTAGTACGGCCGGGGGGCCATCGACGGGAGGAGCACGGCGCGGAATCCGCCGTTGGCGACCCGCTCGATCTCGGTGACCGCGTCGTCGATGTCGGTGAGGGGGATCGGCGCGGTCGGGGCCAGGCGGTGGAAGTACGGCGAGAACCGTTCGATCACGTAGTCGTTGTAGACGCGGGCATGCGCGATCGACATCTCGTGATGGTCGGTGAAGAGCCCGAACTGCGACAGGTTCGGGTGCAGCACCTGCGCATCGACGCCATCGAGGTCCATGTCCTCGAGGATGATCTCGGGATCGCCTTCGGGTGTGCGGCCACTCGTCTGGCGATACCGCGAGACCGTCCAGCCCTCGAACCCGGGAGTGTGGAGCTTGCGGAAGACCGTGGCGCCGCCCTCGACGAACGGCTCGATCTCGATCTCCTCCTCCCACACCGCCATGTCGCGGAGGTGTTCGGGGAGGCGCTCCTTGAACAGTTCGATGGGCTCGAGGAGATGTCCGTCGGCCGAGACCACGAAGTCCTTCGTCAGGGTCATGGTGGATCCTCCAGCGACGGTCGAACGGGTGCGGAAACGCGGTTCGCGGCGCGACGCGAACTTCGGACGCGAAAGAATAAGCCAACCGGTCGGTACAGGCAACGAGGGAGTTCGACGGAACTCTTCTTCGTCGCTGACCGCCGGTCCGCGCCCCGCCATGTCACGTGGCGGCTCTGGATAGCGTGCGGCCCATGGCGGCGAACCATCCGAGTGGAACGGTCACGTTCCTCTTCACGGACATCGTCAATTCGACGGTCATGTGGGATCGCCACCCCGACGTGATGTCCGCGGCGCTGGCCCGCCACGACGAGCTGTTGCGTCGTGCGATCGAGGCCCACGGCGGGTATGTCTTCACCACCGGCGGTGACGGGTTCGGCGCCGCGTTCTCACGGGCCGAGGAGGCGGTGTCGGCCGCGCGGGAGGCGCAGACCGAACTGTGCGCCGTGGCGGCAGACGACCTCGTTCCGATTCGGGTTCGGATGGGCATCCACACCGGGGAGGTCAGCGAGCGCGACGGCGACTACTTCGGCATGCCTGTCAACGTCGCCGCCCGGATCATGGCCTTGGGCGTCGGGCGTCAGGTGCTCCTGTCGGGCGTCACGGCCGATCTCGTGTCGGGCAAGGCAGACGTGGTGGATCTGGGAACCCGCCGCCTGCGCAACGTCGAGGACCCTGTCCCCATCCGGGCGCTGGTCGGGCCCGAACTGGTGACCGACCCACCGCCCGGCGGCGGGACGACGACCGTGCCGCCCTTGCCAACACCGGCCCGCGACCTCATCGGACGCGAGCTGGAACGGTCCAAGTTGACCGAACTGCTCCTCGCCCATCGCCTGGTGACGGTTCTCGGTCCGGGCGGCGTGGGCAAGACCCGACTCGCCCTCGAGGTGGCCCGACACTGGTCCGAACGAGGCGACCTCGTGGGGTTCATCGCGCTCAGTGCCGTGTCCGACGCCGCCTCCGTTCCCAACGCGATGTGCGACGGGTTGGGCCTGCGGCGTGAGCTCGGCGTCGACGCCATGGCGGTGCTCCGCGAGTTTCTCCGGAACCGTCCAGCGCTGCTCGTCCTCGACAACTTCGAGCAGGTCGCCGGCGCCGCGCCGCACGTAGCCACGTTGCTGGAAGACATCGACTCCCTCCGGATCCTCGTCACCAGCAGGCAACGCCTCCGGCTGTTGGGCGAGCAGTCCTTCGAGCTCGACCCACTCGCGGTCAACGGCAGCGGCGCGTCCCCCGAGGACAATCCCGCCGTCGAGCTCTTCGCGCAGGTGGCCCGAATGGCCCGTTCGGACTTCGTCGTCGGCCCGGACAACGTCGACGACGTCGTGGCGATCTGCCGCGCGGTCGACGGATTGCCTCTCGCCGTCGAGCTCGTCGCGGCGCAGCTCCGGCACTTCCCGCTGAGCTATGTGCGGGACCACCTCGAGTCCCGGGCGGCCACCCTCGCGGACGACGCCCCCGACCGACCGGATCGGCACCGGACGGTACGAGACACGATCGCCTGGGGCCACGACCTGCTGGGTGAGGACGAGCGGCGACTGTTCGCCCACCTGGCGGTCTTCTCCGACTCGTTCTCGCTGGCCGCCGTCGTCGCCATCAGCGACGGGGACCCGTTGCCGACGCTGGCCAACCTGGTCGACAAGAGCCTGGTCCGTCAGGCGCCCGACGCCCGCGCCGAGCCCCGGTACGTGATGCTGCACCTGATCCGCGACTTCGCCGCAGAGCGGTTTCGGGAGGACCCGGAGCGGGAGGAGGTCGCCCGCCGTCACGCCCTGTATGTCATCGATCTCGCCGAGGAGATGGAGGAGATCCGGTGGCGGCGCGGCGGCCGGGACTGGACGGTCGCGCTCAACTCTGAGGCGGCCAGCATCACCGCGGCGCTGGATTGGTCCTTCGAACACGACCCGGTCGATCTCGGATGCCGTCTCCTGGCCGCGCTCGCGTTCTGGTGGCACCGGTCCGGTCGGCTACCGATCGGGCGGGTGTGGGTCGAACGTGGCCTGCAGCTCGCCGACCGGGCCCGCCCCGAGCATGCCGGTCGCATCTACATGGCGGCTGGCTACGGCAACAACTATCTCGGCGACGTCGAGACGGCACGCGTCATGTTCGAGAAGGCCCGCGCGTTCGGGGAAGCCGCGGGCGATCATCGGGTCGTGATCCTCTCCGCCTGCAACATCGCCATCAGCGCCATCGGCGATCCCGACCGCTACTGGACGGCCCGCACCTCGGTGCAGTCCGCCCTCGTCGATGCCCGCTCCTTCGGCGAGCAGGTGCTCGTGATCGAGGGACTCGTGCTCCTGGGCGAACTGGAGCGCACCCACGGACGGCTCGACGTCGCGGAGGAGTCCTACAAGGAGGCGCTCGAGCTGAGCCGATCGGTTGGCGATCCGGTGCAGGAGGCGATCTCCCTCTCGAACCTGGGCCAGGTCGCGCTGGCGCGGGGTGACCGCCTCGGGAGCCTCAGTGCCTTCATGGACGGTCTGGACAAGTCGTGGGAGGTGAGCAGTCGGATGCTGGTTGCCTGGAGCCTGACCGAGGCGGCCGGGTCCTTCGCAGTCGTTGGCCGTCCCGAGCTGGCCGCCACGCTGGTCGGCGGTGCAGAGGCCTCGTTGCAAGCGATGGGGGCGTGGCTCAGCCCGGCCGACGTCCCGGTGTACGAGGACCTGCTGGCCACGCTCGCCGACGAGTTGGGTGCACCGGAGCGAGACCGTCTCCGCACCGAGGGCCGAGGGCTGACCCTCGAGCAGGCCACCCAGCTCGCCGTCACCGGGCTCGCAGGAGTCCGATCCGAAGGGACACGACAATGACGAAGCGGTGGAAACAACGGCCGGACGGTTCGACATGGGGAGACTGGGGCGACGACGACGAGCTCGGACGCATCAACCTGGTCACCGCCGAAAAGGTGCTCGAGGGGGTGCGCGAGGTCCAAGCCGGGATCAGCTTCTGTCTCAGCCTGCCGCTCGACTTCCCGGGCGGCACGATCCTGAACCAGCGGCGCCACCCACCGCGGCTCGCGCCGACCGAGGAGATGGATGGCACTCCCGAGATCTTCTACAACGTCCACATGAGCGAGATGCCCGGCTTCGGTGACCCGAAGTACGTCGATGTCTGGGCCGACGACGTCGTGACGTTGTCGCTGCAGTACTCGACGCAGTGGGACTCCCTGGCCCACGTCGGCGCCGAGTTCGACGCCGACGGCGACGGTGTCGAGGAGGCCGTGTACTACAACGGCTACCGCGCGGGGGTCGACCTCGTC
>DATEEV010000109.1:0-5699 GCA_035281005.1 Microthrixaceae bacterium
AACTTGGTGGCGGGGGCAGGATTTGAACCTGCGACCTTCGGGTTATGAGCCCGACGAGCTACCAGACTGCTCCACCCCGCGGCGTGGCACCGACGATAGTCCGACGGCTCGCAGGGAGCCAACCCGACTGCCTGTCGGCACTGGCATTTAGGCTTGCCTCATGGCGTACAGCGAGGAGCTCGCCGAACGCATCCGCGATCTCACCGCAGCCGAGCCCGAACTTGCCGAGCGCAAGATGTTCGGTGGCCTCTGCTTCATGGTGAACGGCAACATGTGCGTGGGCATCGTGGGCGACGAGCTGATGGTCCGCGTCGGGCCCGACCAGCACGCGGCGATCCTCGCCGAGCCTCACGTCCGCGAGATGGACTTCACCGGTCGGCCGTCGCGGTCGATGGTCTTCGTCGAGCCTGCAGGCATCGCGTCCGACGAGGACCTCGACACGTGGGTCCGTCGAGCGCTGGTCTTCGCACACTCCCTGCCCCCGAAGGCCGGCGTCCCCCCGCGCCGCACCAAGGCGAACGCGGGGGGCCGCTCCCCGAAGAACCGAGCCTGATCAGGTCTCTGCGACGACGTTGAACACGTCGGCCGTGTAGCTGATGCTCACGCCGCCGAGCAGGAGCCCGCCGACGACACCGTCGGCCGTCGCGACGCCTGCGCCGATCCCACAGCCGGTCGACCATGCTGCGTTCCAGCGGGAGCCGTACTTCCCGCTCAGGATGTACCCGGTGGCGCCGCCGGCGACCCCGTTCCAACAGCCTGCGGCGGCCAGCCCCACGGCGGAACCGTTCGCGCCCGCAACGCCGTCTCCGATGCCCGTCGGTGGGGTCACGCTCCCGGGCCACGCACCGCCCGCCAGCATGAACTGCTTGGACCACTGGTTCCACGACATGTTGAACGACGGCGTCTGGCCGGTGCCGAGGGTGTGGGGGCCGGACGCGACCTGCTCGCCGGTCCAGGGTGTCTGCGGCTGCGCGGTGGTGTTGACCTGAACGCGCTTCGGAAGCTGCTGGTTCATGTTCCAGTTGATGACGTCGAGGCTGGTGGCCACCCCGTTGGCGAGGACGTCAGCCGCCGCCGTGCTCACGCCGAACGCTGCGGCGTCCCAGCGGACTTGCCGACGTACTGCCTCGAGTCCCTGCTGGTAGGTCGTCCACTGGTCGAGGCGGTTGTACTCCACCGGGGGCAGGGTCGAGTTCCACGTCCCGAGGGTCACCTTGGTCGGTCCCGAGTAGCTCGAGGGGACGTCGAGGTTTCCGTCGTCATCGTCGTCGACGTCGGGGTCGATGACCCCGTCACCGTTGTCATCATCGCCGTGGGTGAGCGTGTAGTCCCCACAAAATCCGTTCACGCTGTACGCCCACGAACCAGGGACGCCATGGGCGTCGCCATCGTCGCCAGCCGCCCACAGCACTCCGAACAACGTGTCCACACCGACGCGGACGTTGCTGCGCAGGCAGCGTGTCTCGATGTCGAACGTGTAGCCGGTCGCACCTGCCGGTGCCGGTCCGGCGAGCCCGAGCGCGCCGATTCCCACCGCGCCCGCAACCGCGACCGCGCGAAGCCACCTGGATCCCATGAGGGTCTCCTCCCATTTCCCACTCCACCGCACCCCTGCGGTTGGACCGCAATCTAATAGTTGTGGGGGGCGATGTACACGATTACTTGACCTCCGCCCCGCAATCCGCCGAGCCCACCACCGACCTACGGCACCATCGCCGGGTGCTCGTGATGCTCAGCGGATTGCCCGGCGTCGGAAAAGTCGCGAATAGCCCGAGGGCTCTCGGCCACTCACGGTCGTCGTCTCGGTCGACCCGATCGAGGATGCGATCATTCGCGCCGGGATTCCGCTGTCATTCGAGACGGCCTGGCCGCCTACCTGGTCGGCGCGTCGATCGCGACGGCTCAACTTCGCAACGGACTCACCGTCATCGCCGACGCCGCGAACTACCTGGAGGTCGGTCGCGAGATCTGGCGAACCGCAGCCAGCCGTCGGGTGAGTGCCGCTCGACCTGTTCCCGCAGCGCCTTCGGCGCCTGGCACGTGTAGCTGATGGTCACCAGCTCCCCGATCTCCTCGGCGTCGAGGTCGTCGCCCACCACGAGCCCGGCCTCGTCGGCCCTCCATGGGGGCGCGAAGTACGGCAGGTCCGCGTGACGCAGAACGTCGAGCTCGTCGCCCGACGACCGAAACATCAGCACCGTCGCGCCATCCAGCCCCGACGCCTTCGCGTACGCCGGCGGCCACGCGTTCGTTATCTCCAGCACATGGGCGAAGGTCCGACCGCGCACCCGCCATCGAGTCCCCACCCACGCGGGCTCCTCCACGACCTCGGGCAACTCCTGGCACACCGCCCGCACGGCCTCCACGACCTGGTCGGTCACGCCGCGACCAGATGCGCGCCCGCTCGCCCCATGAGATCGAGGAAGTTGTCGCAGTAGAAGGCGCGGCGCACCTCCTCCCCCGCATCACCGAGGCTGGCCTCGAAGCGCTCGAGCGGCTTGCGACCGCCCTCGACGTGGGGGAAGTCCGACGAGAACATCGCGACCTCCGACCCCGCCTGGTCGATGATCCATCCGACGTCCTCGGTCGGGTACGGCGTCGCCCGCACCTGCCGGCGCACGTACTCACTCGGCCGCATCGACAGCGCCTGCAACCGCTCCTCGTGTCGCTCGAACGCGGCGAACGCGGACTCCATCTGCCGCATCCACGACGGCACCCAGATCGCACCCTGCTCGATCACGCCGAACCGCAGTTCGGGGAACCGCTCGAGCACGCCGTCGAAGATCATCGTGGCCAACGTCTGGGCCGGCGGACCCGGGATCCCCATGTAGTCGACCGACCGGAAGTTCTCCTCGCCGCCGTGGAAGTCGGGCGGCACCGGCAACCCGTTGCGGAAGTAGGCCGGCTCGATCAGGTCGCCCGTCCCGCCGACGTGGAACACCACCGGGATCCGCGCCTCCTGCGCGCGTGCCCAAACCCCGTCGAGGTCGACATGGCTCGGCGAGTGCCGCGGCGGACACCCCGACGCGACCAACAACGCGGCCGCGCCCATCTCGATCGCCTCCGCCGCGAGCGCCGCGGCCCGATCGAGGTTGGCGAGCGGCACGTAACAGGTCGCCAGCAGTCGTTCGTCGACGGAGCAGAACTCGATCATCCCCCGGTTGTGCGCCCGCGCCGCCCCCTCGGCGAGCTCCCAGTCCGAGCCGTGCTCCCAGTCGCGCAACCGCCGGTTGTGGAACGTGTTGAACACCAGCTGACTCGAGAACCCCAGAAGGTCCAAGGCCCGAGGTCGGTCCTCGGCCAGGAAGGCGCCGGTCGCCGCGAAGTTCTTCCGCGACATGATCTCGGCCTCCTCGACCGCCCGGTACTCGTCGCTGCGGTGCTGCTCGGCCAGCCGGTCGAACGCGGCGACGAGATCGCGTTGCTGGTCGTCGACGCTGCCGGTCTGACGCAGCTCGTTGCCGCCCGGATACCGCAGCGGGGCGATCAGGTCCCGCACCGACGGATCCGCGTGATCCCGCAGCCACGTCGGTGTCTCCATGATGTGCGCGTCGGCGTCGTGAATGATCCGACCGGTGCTGTACGCCACGTCGACCCCCTCGTCGTGTCGTCGGTCCCTCGCTAGTGTCGCCGATCAGCTCGCATCTGACGAGGAGAACGCGATCGTGGACGTCAACTCCCTCTTCCGACTCGACGGTCGCACCGCGATCGTCACCGGTGGCACACGCGGCATCGGCCGCGCCATCGCCCAGGGATTTGCCGAATCGGGAGCCCGGGTCGTGGTCGCGAGCCGGAAGGCCGACGCGTGCGAGGAGACGGAGGCCGCATTGCGCGACGCGGGCCACGACGCGCTCGGCGTGCCCGCCAACATGGGCTCACCCGACGACGTGGCCGCGCTCGTCGCCGCCACTGCCGCCACATTCGGCGGCGTCGACATCGTCGTCAACAACGCCGCCAACGCGCTGGCCGAACCCATCGGATCGCTCAGTCCCGCAGCCTTCGACAAGTCGTACGAGGTCAACGTGAAGGGCCCGGTGTTCCTGGTGCAGGAGGCCCTTCCCCACCTACGGAGCTCCGAGCACGCGTCGATCATCAACGTGGTGTCCGCCGGTGCCTGGCTGTTCTCGCCGTTCGTCGCGATGTACGCGGCGGCGAAGGCGGCGATGGTCTCCTACACCAAGTCGATGGCCGCCGGCTTCGCCGCAGACGGCATCCGGGTGAACGCCCTCGCCCCCGGCGCGGTCGACACCGACATGGTCCGCAACACCGGGCCGGTGGCCACCGAGGGCATGGCGAAGGCCAGCGTGCTCGGCCGGCTGGCTGAGCCCTCCGAGATGGTCGGTCCGGCGTTGTTCCTCGCGTCCGACGCGTCGAGCTTCGTCACGGGCAGCGTGCTCCACGCCGACGGCGGTCTCGTCACGCGATGACCGAACACGCCGTCGTGATCGCAGGCGGCGGTCCGACCGGGCTGATGCTGGCGGGCGAGCTGGCGTTGGCGGGCACCGACGTCGTCATCGTCGAACGACGCGCCACACAGGAGCTCGACGGATCGCGAGCCGGGGGGCTTCACGCCCGCGCCATCGAGGTGCTCGACCAGCGCGGCGTCGCGGATCGCTTCCTGTCCGAGGGCCAGCGGCATCCATACGTGGGCTACGCCGGGACCTTCCTGGACATCAGCGACTTCCCGACCCGCCACAACTGCCTCCTTGCCCTCTGGCAGCGCGACATCGAGCGCATCCTGGCCGGCTGGGTCCTCGATGAGCTGGAGGTCCCCATCCTCCGCGAGCGCGAGGTGGTCGGCTTCTCCCAGGACGAGAGTGGCGTCGTCGTCGAACTGTCCGACGGCACGCCGCTCGGGGCGGAGTACCTCGTCGGTTGCGACGGCGGACGCAGCGTGGTCCGCAAGACCGCCGGCATCGACTTCCCCGGTTGGGACCCGACGTCGAGCTTCATGATCGCCGAGGTCGAGATGGGCCAGGAGCCGACGGTCGGCATGCGCCCCGAGGGTGGTGGCGTCGGTCCCGTCAACCCGGGGGAGGTCGGCGGGCCGTACCGCGTCGTGCTGCTCGAGCAGCAGGTCGAACACACCAGCGATCCGACTCTGCAGGACCTCAGCGAGGCGCTCGTGACCGCCTACGGGACGGACTACGGGGTGCACAGCCCGACTTGGATCTCCCGGTTCACCGACACGACCCGGCAAGCGGCGTCCTATCGCGAGGGACGCGTGCTGCTCGCGGGCGACGCCGCCCATGTGCACGGCCCGCAGGGCGGGCAGGGACTCAACACCGGCGTGCAGGATGCCGTGAACCTGGGATGGAAGCTGGCCCAGGTGGTCAACGCGACCTCCCCCGAGAGCCTCCTCGACACCTACCACGCCGAGCGTCATCCGGTCGGTGCCCGGGTCCTGCAGAACACCATGGCCCAGGTCGCGCTTGCCCGTATCGACGAGCGCAGCCAGGCCCTCCGCCAGACCGTTCTCGATCTCTTGAGCATGGATGAGCCGCGTCGTCGTATCGCCGGGATGATCTCCGGTCTGGACATCCACTACGACCTGGGAGCGGGCCACCCGCTACTCGGGCGACGGATGCCGGACCTGGACCTGGATACAGCGGACGGGCCCGACCGCGTTCACGCACTCATGCACGATGCTCGGCCGATGCTCCTCAACCTCGGCGAGTCTGGCGGGGTTGACCTCCCTC
>DATEEV010000110.1:0-2941 GCA_035281005.1 Microthrixaceae bacterium
GAGCCGGTGAAGGCGATCTTGTCGATCGACGGGTGCACGACGAGTCGCTCGCCCACCTCCCTCCCGCCGGGAACGACGTTGACCACGCCGGGCGGCAGGCCCGCCTCCTCGACCGCCTCCGCGAGGAGGAAGTTGGACAGCGGCGCCTCGGGCGGCGGCTTGAGGACCACGGTGCACCCGGCCGCGAGGGCAGGTGCGGTCTTCCACGCGGCGAGGGTCACGGGTGCGTTCCACGGCACGATCGCGCCGACCGGCCCGACCGGCACCTGGGCGACCAGCCCGGCGCGTTCCGCGGTGACGACCTGGCGTTCGAAGTCGTAGGTCCGGATCAGCTCCGCATAGAAGTCGAACACCGGTGCGACGAGGCCGGTCTGGGCCTGACGCGCCGAGCTCGTGGCGCATCCCATCTCGTCGGTGGTGACCGCGGCGATCTCTTCCTCGCGTTTGCGGAGCAGGTCCGCGACGCGGGCGAGCGCGTCGGCGCGCTCGGCCGGCGCCATCCGGGGCCACTCCCCCTCGTGGTAGGCGGCGTTCGCCGAGGCGACCGCTCGATCGATGTCGTCGTCGACCGCGACCGGCACCCGGCCCACGGCCTCCTCGGTGGAGGGCGAGATGACCTCGAGCACGTCACCACCCGCGGGGCGCTCCCAGCGGCCCCCGATGAAGAACTCGTCGCGGTACATCAGTCGCTGGTCCACAGGGCCTCCAGGATGTCAGCTGCGCAGTAGGCGACCGGGAGCGGCGCCCACGACGTCCTCGCCGGCGACGCGCACGGGCTCGCCGTTCACCCAGACGTGCTCGACGCCGGTGCTGCGAACCACCAGTCGATCGGCATCGCCGGGCTGGTCCGCGACTCGCTCGATCGGGGTCGAGCCGACCGTCTCGGGATCGAACGCGACGAGGTCGGCGAAGTACCCCTCCTTCACCAGGCCGCGTTCCGCGATGCGGAATGCCTGGTGCGGATGACCGGTGAGGCGCCAGACCGCGTCCTCGAGCGAGAGCGCCTTGCGGTCGCGGACCCAGTGGCTGAGCAGGTGGGTCGAGTAGCCGGCGTCGCACAGCTGGCTCGCGTGCGCGCCCGCATCGGACAGGCCGAGCAGCGTCCGCTTGTCGGCGAGCAGCTCACCCACTTCGTCCTCGGCGTCGTTCTCGAGCACGATCCGGTAGCGGGTCGCCATGTCGTCGCTCAGCGCCAGGTCGATCATCAGGTCGAACGGCGTGACCTCGCGTTGGGCCGCGAGCTGGTCGAGCGGGACGCCGACCGCGTCGTGGTGGGTGTTCGTCTCGTCGACGCTGACCTTCGGCCAGCGGTGGCTCCACGCCTCGAGGGTCACGGGTCGGGCGCGCTCGCGCCACGAGTCGTCCGCGAGGAGGGCGGCGCGCTCGGTTCGGGGAGCGGCGAGCACCTCCTTCCACACGTCGAGCTCGGCGAGTGGGACCGGGTCGCTCATGCTGATCTGCATCACGATCGGCCGGCAGGCGATCTGCGGGTACACCTCGCCCGGCAACGCGCCGGCCCGTTCCACCGTTCGCATCGCCGCGCCCGGCTTGTCGGTCCGGGTCACCAGCGCGGTCCAGGTGACCGGCACCTCATGGCGGACCGCCAGGTCGGAGAACTGCTCGATGAACAGGCCCGGGCCGATCGACACCTGCAGGACGCCACGACCGAGCTCACCCAGCACCTTCGCGAACGCCTCGACCTCGTCGACCTCGGCGAAGCGGCTCGGGACGGGCCGCCCGAACGCGCCCTGATGTGCCGGTTGGCGCGACGTCGAGAACCCGATCGCGCCGGCCTCGATCGCGTCGCGCACGATGGCGCACATCTGCTCGACCTCGGCCTCGGTCGCGGCACGCTCCTCACCGCCGAGCACGAAGAGCCGGACGGGGGTGTGACCGACGAACAGGCCGACGTTGAGACGCTTGGAGCGCTGGTCGATCGCAGCGAGGTAGTCGTCGAAGGTCTCGAAGGACCAGTCGATGCCGACCTCGAGCGCCTCGATCGACATGCCTTCGACGTTCTCGAGGGTTCGCACGATGATGTCGCGGTGCTCCGGTCGCGTCGGGGCGACGCCGAAGCCGCAGTTCCCCATGACGACGCTGGTGACACCGTGCCAGCACGACGGCGTGAGGTCGCCGTCCCAGAGGATCTGCGCGTCGTAGTGGGTGTGGATGTCGATGAAGCCGGGTGCGAGCACGAGGCCCGCGAGGTCCACGACCTCGGTACCGGGCTCGGGCTCGAGCTCGCCGGCGGCGGCCACCGCGGTGATGCGGTCGCCGGTGATCGCGACGTCGGCCGGCGTGGCCGGGGCGCCGGTGCCGTCGATGAGCGATGCATTGCGCAGCAGTCGCCGCGCGGTGGGCGCCTCGGCCGACGCGGTCATGCTCGCTGGGGGGCCTCGAGCTGGTAGAGCTCGGTCGCCGTGTACTGGAGCACCTTGCCGACGACCTCGTCGCTCAGCCCACCGAGCGAGGTCTCCATCACGTCCCGCGGGCTCGGCGACTCCGACGCGGGCCCGGGCGACAGGCTCGTGGCGTGCGGGAAGTCGGTCTCGAACATGAGGGTGTCCTCGAGCTCGTCGATGACCCGCCGGATCGACGCGCCCTCGAACCAGAACATCCCGTAGACCTGGCGGCGCATGTACTCGCTCGGCAGCAGGCGGTCGGGGTAGTCCTTGTGGGCGCCGACGTTGAGCCACTGCCAGTCCATGCTCTCGCCGAGGAACGGCAGCCAGCCGGCGCCGTTCTCGACCGAGACGAACTTGAGGTCGGGGTAGCGGTCACAGACGCCGCTCAGCACGACCTCTGCGATGTTCTGGGCGTTGCCCAGCAGCACCAGCGAGCTCTCCTTGGTGAAGTCCATCTTCTTGGACTGGTCGACCGCGCCCTTCAGGTCCTCGGGCGCGTTCAGGAACCCCACATGGAAGTTCATGCTCAGGCCCAT
>DATEEV010000111.1:0-5136 GCA_035281005.1 Microthrixaceae bacterium
CTCCTCGACCGAGGTCCCACGCTGTCCGCCGAATTCTTCCCGCCGAAGACGCCCGAAGGCATGGCCCAGCTCGACCGGACGATCGAGGCGTTCGAGCCGCTGGACCTGTCGTTCGTGTCGGTGACCTACGGGGCGGGGGGCTCCACCCGGGACACGACCCGCGACATCGTGGCCAGAGTCAATGCCGAACAGCCGTATCCGGCGATGGCGCACCTGACCTGCATGGGTCACACCGTCGACGAGATCGAGATCCTGCTCGACGACTACGCGGCGCGTCATGTGTTCAACATCCTGGCGTTGGCCGGCGACCCTCCGGCCGATGGCTCGCCGGTGACCGGCGACTTCAACTACGCCACCGAGCTGGTCGAACTGGTGCGACGCCGACCCGAGTTCTCGGTCGGCGTGGCCGCCCACCCCGAGCTGCACCCTCGCTCCGATGGCGACCGAGTCGAGGACCGCCGCCGGCTCGCCGAGAAGCTCGAGGTGGCTGACTTCGCCATCACGCAGTTCTTCTTCGATGCCGACGACTACTTCCGGATGATGGACGACCTTGCGGCGGCGGGCTCGACCAAGCCGGTCCTGCCCGGAATCATGCCGCTGGTCAACACCACCACGATCCGTCGATTCGCCAAGATGAACGGCGCCTCGTTCCCCGAGGAGGTCGCGGCCCGGGTCGACGAGGCGACCGATGCGGACGACGTGATCAAGGTCGCGGTCGAGGCGGCGGTCGAGCTGAGCCAGCGTCTGCGGGAGGGCGGCGCTCCGGGCCTGCACCTCTACTCCCTGAACCGACCCGAGGCCACCCTGGCCATCGTCGACGCCCTGGGACTGCGGCCCAGCTGACGGATCGAGCGCGTCGATCGCGCTCCGCTCTACTCGAACCTCCCTGATGGTGTGTCCCGCCACCCACATCTGGTGTGGGCCAGCGGACACAGATCGCTGCTTCCCTTCGAACGATGTCGAAATCGAAGGACAAGGATGCGCAGCGCCGCGCCAATTTTCGCCTCGCAAGGCGGCCCTGATCACCCGCGATCAGGCCGTCGAGCTCGGACTCTCGCCACGTCAGATCGATCACGCTCTCGCTACGGGATCGTGGTGGGCCGTGCATCCCCAGGTGTACGTCCTCGCTGGCGTACCCCACAGCCGGGCGCTCCTGCTCGGCGCCGCGAGCGCGTGGGTCCGACCGCGAGGTGGGCTTTCGCACCTCACGGCCGCAGAGGTGTGGCAGCTCGGCCCATCTGTCGAACGCCTGCACGTCGTCGTGAAGCTTCCATCACACCTGCGCACGACCCGATCGGTCGTCGTGCACCGGACACGGACGATGCCGGACGATCACGTCGTCGAACGATCCGGGCTCCACGTGACCAGCCCTGCTCGCACATTGCTCGACTGTGCGGCACTCATGACTCCCGACGCGCTCGACAGCATGGTCGCCACCGCCCTGCGGTCGGGCATCATCGAGGTGGAGCCGCTCGCCGAATTCGTCGCAGAGTTCGGGCGGGGCCGGCGGGGCCAGGCCACCCTGAAGCGATCACTCGCTCGCCGTTCGACGTCATCGAGTCGCGAGTCCGAGCTCGAGGATCGGACGTCGTGGCTACTGCGTCGGCACCGCGTCCCCGCTCCCGTCGCACAGTTCGAGGTGGTGATCGACGGGGAGCGGTTCCGCCTGGACTTCGCGTGGCCCGCGCAACGGGTCGCCCTCGAGTGTGACGGATGGGCGTTCCACGGGAACCGCGAGGCCTTCACGACGGACCGGCGACGTCGCTCGATCCTCGCGGCAGCAGGCTGGCGAGTGTTGGTGGTGACGTACCAGGACGTCGTCAGCCGTCCGAATTGGGTGGTGGCGCAGATCGAGCGGGCACTCGCATTCTGAGGTGTGTCCTCCTACCCACAGCGAAGGTGGGTGGAGGGACACACATCGCGCCGGGCAGGCGCAGTCAGGCCCGGTCCGGGGTCAGGCCATCGCCGCCTGGAGGTTCTCGTCGAGGGCGACGAGGAACTCCTGGGTGGTGAGCCACTTCTGGTCGGGGCCGACCAGCAGGGCCAGGTCCTTGGTCATCTGGCCGCCCTCGACGGTCGACACGCACACGCGCTCGAGGGTCTCGGCGAACTGGGTCACCGCCGGGGTGCCGTCGAGCTTCCCGCGGTGCTTGAGCCCACCGGTCCAGGCGAAGATCGACGCGATCGGGTTGGTCGACGTCGGGTTGCCCTTCTGGTGCTCGCGGAAGTGCCGGGTGACCGTGCCGTGCGCCGCTTCGGCCTCGACCGTGCGACCGTCCGGCGTCATCAGCACCGAGGTCATCAGGCCGAGCGAACCGAAACCCTGGGCAACGGTGTCCGACTGCACGTCACCGTCGTAGTTCTTGCACGCCCACACGTAGCCGCCCTCCCACTTCATGACCTGGGCGACCATGTCGTCGATGAGGCGGTGCTCGTAGGTGATGCCGGCGGCCTCGAACTCGGCCTTGAACTCCGTTTGGTAGACCTCCTCGAACAGGTCCTTGAACTGGCCGTCGTAGGCCTTGAGGATCGTGTTCTTGGTGGAGAGGTAGACCGGGTACTTCCGGGTCAGCCCGTAGCGCATCGACGCCCGCGCGAAGTCGCGGATCGAGTCGTCGAAGTTGTACATCCCCATCGCGATGCCGCCACCGGCGAACTTGGCTACCTCGATCTCGAGCGGCTCGGAACCGTCATCAGGGGTGTAGGTGATCGTGACGGTGCCCGGCCCGGGAACCTTGAAGTCGGACGCCTTGTACTGGTCACCGTGCGCGTGACGGCCGATCACGATCGGCTTGGTCCAACCCGGCACCAGCCGCGGGATGTTCGAGCAGAGGATCGGCTCGCGGAACACCACGCCGCCGAGGATGTTGCGGATCGTGCCGTTCGGCGACCGCCACATCTTCTTGAGGCCGAACTCCTCGACCCGCTCCTCGTCCGGGGTGATCGTGGCGCACTTCACGCCGACCCCGAACTCCTTGATGGCGTTGGCGCTGTCGATGGTGATCTGGTCGTCGGTCGCGTCGCGGGACTCGATGCCCAGGTCGAAGTATCGGAGCTCGACGTCGAGGTAGGGCAGGATCAACTGCTTCTTGATGAAGTCCCAGATGATGCGGGTCATCTCGTCACCGTCGAGCTCGACAACGGGGTTCTCGACCTTGATCTTCGGCTGGGTCATTGGGGGAGCTCCTTGGAGGACGGCGGGGGGAGAGCCGGGGCCGGCCCGGAGTCGGGCCACGACCGGACAAGTACAATACAAGCTCCGTCGTGCCGGGGATCCAAGGGGTCCGGCGCCGGAGGGTCAGATGGTCTCTTCGCGAAGGAGGCGGAACTCCTCGCGCAGATCGGCCTCGGTACGGCCGGCGTGGCTCTTGACGCTGTGGACGACTCCGTGGCCCGCATCTCGCAGCCCACGAGGCGTGCCCGGCAGGCCCACGTGAGTCACGGCGAAGGGCTCGCCCGGATCGGCCATGCCGGCCATCGAGAGGCCGAGTGCCCGCGTGTAGATGCCCATGATCACATCCTCGGGGAGCCCCAAGCCGAGCCACATCCGCGGGTCGAACCACCCGTTCGCCGAGATCGCGCGGATCGCCCGCATCGAGATCGCATACGCGCCCCCCTGGCAATGCTCGCCGAGCTGGTAGCCCTGCCGCATCGCCTCTTCGAGGAGCTGGCGTCGTTCCTTGCCCCGGCCGAACAAGGAGGTCAGCAAGGGGCGTCTCCACGAGCGTCGCGGCGCGAACGGTTTCAGGAGGCTGCCGATGGCGTGGTTCCAGATCGTGAAGTCCCGCTCGGTGCCGTCGGCGTGACGGTCGTACGCGCCCACGATCGCCAGATCGGGGTCGTCGGCGAACCTGGCACCCACCTGGTCGGCGAGAGCGCCGATCAGCAGGGCGTCGCTGTCCATTCGCAGCACCCAGTCGACCGGCTGGCCGCGCATCGCCTCGGCGAACCCCGTGCAGACGCCGATCAGCACGCCGGAGGACCATCCATGGGCCTCGCGGGGTCGAGGATTGGCGATGACCGTCGTTCGCGGCGCGAGCGCGCCGGCGGTCGCGAGGAGCGTGGCGGGACGCGGGCCGCCTGGGTCGTCGTCGACGAGGATGATCCGATCGACGTCGGGTTCGAAGCGCTGCGCCGACGCGAGGATGTCGGCGATCCGGGCAACCTCGGCCTCGCCGGGCCCGGTCGGCACCACGATTGCCCACGACATCCCCCCCGACATGGGCCGGAGATTATCGGGTCACGGAGAATATCCGGACCGAGGTCCGGTGTTGGAGCGTCCGTGATCGAGATCCGCCCCGCCGACGAGCGTGCCCACACCCGGATCGACTGGCTCGACAGCTGGCACTCGTTCAGCTTCGGGCAGCACTACGACCCGAGCAATGTCGGTCATGGGCTGCTACTGGTGAGCAACGACGACCGGGTCGCGGCGGGGGGCGGGTTCGGAACCCATGGACACCAGGACATGGAAATCGTGACCTGGGTGCTCTCGGGCACGCTGGCCCATCGCGACTCCACCGGCACCGATGGCGTCATCACGCCGGGCCTGGCCCAACGGATGAGCGCGGGCACGGGCATCCGCCACTCGGAGATGAACGCGAGCACCACCGAGCCAGTGCACTTCGTGCAGATGTGGGTCCCGCCCGACACCGCCGGAGTCGAGCCCGGCTACGAGCAGTGCGACGTCAGCGCCGACCTCGACACGGGGGGACTGGTGGCGATCGCATCGGGGTCCGGCGAGGCGGCGCTCCACATCCATCAGCGCGACGCCACCCTCTGGGCCGCCCGGACACCCCCCGGGGCCGACATCGCGGTCCCGGAAGCGGCGCACGTCCATGTCTTCGTCGCCGAGGGCGGGGCCACGCTGCGGGCCGCCGACGGCACCGCCCACGAGCTGGTCGTCGGCGACGCGGCCCGCCTCACCGACGAGGCGGGACCGGCGCTCACCGCGGGTTCCGACGGCATGCACATCCTGGTCTGGGCGACCGCCTGATAGAGCCAGGGGGTCGACCGCCATTCGATCGTCCGGGTGCGAACTTGACCAAGGAGTCAACTCCGGCGAATCCGGGTAGTCTGCGCCCGAGAGTCACAGCTATCGAGGGGGTCCCCCACATGCGGGAGTACACGAAGTTCTAC
>DATEEV010000112.1:0-2673 GCA_035281005.1 Microthrixaceae bacterium
CGCCTCGTCCCACAATCTGATGAACGCGTCGGACTCGACGACCTCCCGCGCAATGCGTTCCACCAGGCTCTCCGCCCCCGAGGCGATCGGACCCGCCAGCACCTGAGCCCGTTCAGGGAGCACGCTGAGCGCGTCCTCCGCAAGGGTCTTGAAATCGACCGCCGCCGAGATCTCCTCGGTCGCCCGAGCCACCAGTGCGTCCTGGATCACCGGTTCCGACGCGAGCGGGCTCACCGTCGCGACGTAGCGATCCGTGTTCAGCACCTGGTTGCGGGTCCACACGGTGAACACGGTGAGGAGCACCATGATCGAGCCGATCACGGCGAGCGTGACCGAGACCCATCGACGCCGCACGCCGCGACCGCGCTCCTTCGGCGTGGCCGCCGCATCGCGTTGAGCCAATTCCTCGCGAAGCCGTTCGTTCTCGGCGCGCAGGGCATCGACGTCGGGGGCCTCGGCGCCTGGTCCGTCTGACATGGCGATGGTCTACCAGCCAGGCTCGCCATCGCGGTGGCTCTCGGTCGCCTCTAGTGTCGCGACGTGCGATTCGAGGTGAGTCAGCACTTCGACGCGTCGCCGGATCGCGTGCTGGCGAATTACGTCGACCCGGAGCTGTACGCGTCGCTGGGCGCGTTGGGCTCGTTGTCGGCACCCGATCTCCTGGCGCACGACGTCAACGGCGAACAGGTCCGCCTGCAGTTGCGCTACTGGTATGTCGGCGACCTGCCGCCGGGAGCGGGCCGGGTCATCCGACGCGACCGCCTGTCATGGGTGCAGGACTGCCGCACCGACCTGTCCACCGGCGTCTCCTCGTTGACGATCGTTCCCGACGAGTACGCCGATCGGTTGAGCGCCACCGCGTCGATCACGATCTCCCCGGATGATGACAAGCCCGCCGGCGAGGGTGCGCGCCGCCTGGTGCGCGGCGAGCTGAAGGTGCAGGCGGCGCTGGTCGCCGGGCGCGTCGAGCGGGTGATCATCGACGGCCTGAAGGACCACCTGCGGCTCGAGGCCGTCGCGGTGACCGACCGCCTCAGGGCTGCCTGAAGCCGTCGACGACGGCCGCGACGAGGTCGGTCGGTGCCGCGTACGGCATGTAGAACCCGACCCGCTCGGGCGCGACGATCGCGAACCGCTCCCGGACCGCAGGCGCGATCGCTGCCGGCTCACCGACCACGGCGAGGGTCGCGAGCACCTCGTCGTCCACCAGGTGGGTCATCTCGGCCCAGCGACCGGCCTTCGACAGGCCATGCAACTCGCGGTGCAGATCCTCCCAGCCGTAGGGCACCAACGGCGCCGCGTACGCAGGGGTCGACAGGTAGAACGCCAGCAGGGCGCGGGCCCCGTCCATCGCGGTCGCCATCTCGGCCTCGTCGCGGCCGGTGGCGACGATCACATCCGCGACGATCGAGATGCCTTCGAGGTCACGTCCGCCTCGGGCGGCGCCGGCCGCGAGGTTCGGCGCGGTGGTCTCCGCCAGGAACCGCGGGGTCATCACCGGGTGGACGATCACGCCGTCGGCCACCGCCGCTGCCATCCGCGTCATCTGTGGGCCGAGGGCGCCGACCAGCACCGGCGGCGGCCCCCACTCGAGGGGGCCGGGGTCGAACAGGGGCTGCATGAGGGTGTGGCGGTAGAACTCGCCCTCATAGGCGAGCGGGGTCCCGGACTGCCAGCAGTCGAAGATGGCGTGCAACGCCTCGACGATTTCCCGCATCCGTGCGACCGGGCGGTCGAACGCCATGCCGTAGCGGCGCTCGACGTTGCCCCGGACCTGGGTGCCGAGACCGAGCGAGAACTGGCCCGACGAGAGCTGCTGCAGATCCCATGCCAGGTGGGCGAAGCTCATCGGACTCCGCACGAACGCCAGGGCGACGCTTGTCGAGATCGCGAGGTCGGTGGCCAATGCCGCGACCGTGAGCGGCACGAACGGGTCGTGGGGCCCTTCGAAGGTGAAGACACCGTCGAGTCCGGCGTCCACGTGGGCGCGGGCCTCGTCCTCGACGGCCCTGCCGGTGGCCAGCAGCTGCGTCTCGACCTTCATCCGGCCACCTGCGCTTCGAGCCGACGGTCAGCGCGTGGCCAGGTGCACGATGTCGATGGCGGCCTGCGTCATCGCCAGCACGATCAGCACCGAGCCGAGCGACGCATACCACCAGCGCCACTTGTGGTCTGCGGCGAAGAACCGTCGGGTGGCGGCGATGATCGCCACGATCGTGACCGTGCTGAGGGCGATGCCCACCCACGGGCCGATCTCCTTCGACAGGCCGATGATGGGACCCAGGAGGGGGATCGCGACGTAGGTGACGAGACAGCGCATCGCCGAGATCGCGATCGACTTCGAGACCACGCCGTGGGCGCCGAAGATCGACTCCCGAGGGCCGTCAGGCGACAGGCGCAACAGCTTCCGCATCCGACGGTCGGCGGGCGAGCGTCGAACGCCGATCGTCTCGGGGGTGCTCACCAGGGTGCTGTCCATCGGGCGCCGACGCTATTGCTCAAACGAGGTGGTCGACGAATCGCTCGAGCTGTCGCATGTTCCGACACTCGAAGGCACCGTCGCAGTGGGTTGCATACTCACCGACGATCGAGTCGCCCGTGTCCCAGTACGACTTCGGCTCGGGGTTGAGCCAGTACACGTGCCGGGCGCGATGGCGGATCTCCTTGATCACC
>DATEEV010000113.1:0-2143 GCA_035281005.1 Microthrixaceae bacterium
CGAGCTCGAGGGGCTGCGCCTCGGCCTGCTGCACGGGCGCCTGGGCGCGGCCGACAAGGAGGCGACCATGCACCAGTTCCGCGAGGGCCGCCTCGACGTGCTGGTCGCCACCACGGTGATCGAGGTGGGCGTCGACGTCCCCAACGCCACGGTCATGGTGATCCTCGACGCCGACCGGTTCGGCATCGCCCAGCTGCACCAGCTGCGGGGCCGCGTGGGGCGGGGGAGCGAACAGTCGTGGTGCTACCTGGTCAGCGCATCCGACACCCCCGAGGCCGAGGCCCGGCTCGGCGCGCTGGTCGAGACCACCGACGGGTTCGCCCTCGCCGAAGTCGACCTCGACCTGCGGGGCGAGGGCACGATCATGGGTGAGCGGCAGAAGGGCCGCAGCGACCTGAAGCTCGCCTCGCTGCGGCGTGACCGCGAGTGGGTCGAGCGGGCCCGCGAGGCGGCGTTCGCCATCGTCGACGGCGAGGACGGCGGCGGGGGCCTCGACGCCCACCCCGAGCTGCTCGCCGAGGTCGCCCTCTTCCTCGACGACGAGGACCAGGAGTTCCTGCTCAAGGGCTGACAGCGGTGGGACTCGCGGCGACACCCGGCGTATTCCGGTTGCGGCGGTCCCGCTGCCGGGACACGGTGACGCGGTCGGGATCTGCCGACGCACGAGGGAGGCACCAGTGGCCGAGGGATGGCGCAGGGTCGGATGACCGCACAGCTCGTCGCCCTCTGCATCGATGCCAACGACCCGCTCCGTCTCGGGCGCTTCTGGGCCCACGCCCTGCGATGGGAGATCGACAGCCGGACCGACGACGGGGTCGACCTCGTGCCAACCGATGGCACGACGTTCCGGATCGTGTTCCGGCCGGTTCCCGAGACCAAGGTGGGCAGGAACCGAATCCATCTCGATCTCACGACCACGTCGATCGACGACCAGCTCGAGTCGGTCTCGAGCTCGCTCGAACGAGGGGCGCGACACATCGACATCGGCCAGGGCTCGGACGAGCCGCATGTCGTGCTCGCAGATCCCGAAGGCAACGAGTTCTGCGTCATCGAGCCCGGGAACTCCTTCCTTGCCGGCTGTGGACGTCTTGGAGCGCTGTCTTGCGACGGCTCGCGGGAGGTCGGCTGCTTCTGGAGCAACGCGCTGGGGTGGCCGTTGGTCTGGGATCAGGACGGCGAGACGGCGATCCGCGCGCCGGACGGCACCGGCCCCTTCATCACCTGGGGTGGAGGACCCGACATACCGAAGGTCGGTAAGAACAGGCTCCATCTCGACATCGTCCCCCTGGACGACGGCGACTGGCCCGCAGAGATGGACCGTCTGGTCTCGCTCGGGGCGAGACCAGACGCCATCGCCCGAGAGCGCGTCGACCGGGTGATCATGTTCGATCCCGACGGCAACGAGTTCTGCCTGGTGCACCGCTCGTAGCACCGGCGCGGCTCGGATCCGTGCGGTCACGTCGACGGCTAGGTTCCACAGCTCATGGCTGGGGTAACGACGTGCCTCCGGGCCGCGGGTGCCGTGGTCCTCGCGGTCGCGAGCGGGGCTGGCTGCGGCAGTGGCGGCAGCAACGGCGGCGAGCGTGAGGCGTCGAGGACACCGGGATCGGCGTCGAACCGGTCGGGGTGGATCGCCGGCCGACTCGACCTGTTACCGATGCCGGAGCGGTGCCCATGCCACGAGCGGCGGTGCCCGACCTTCTCGACGAGGCCGCCCCCACGCTGTTCGCCCATCGGTAGCTCGCTGCTGCGGGAGCTACCCACCTCCTGATCACCAGCCGCAGACGAGCGGAGGACTCGGCGCGGCCCACGCGACGACGATCCGCGGGTGCGCCCACGACCGCCCCGGAACGCCGAGCCGATCCACCACCCGGCTGACGGGCGGATCTCCCACCGGGTGACCGGAGCGTGGACCCGTCCGGTGCCGGAGGGCCGGCGTCGGCGCGGAGCCAGGCTCCGACGCGTCGAGCCGTGGTACCTTGCGCCGACGCACGGGGCGAAGGGCGCGCGCATCACGAAAGCCACCTCCAGTATTCGAAGCACATCGACGTGGGGGAAGACTGGTATGAGAACGAGGCTCGTCGTAGGCCTGCTCGCCATCGTCGCTCTGGTCGTCGGGATGTCGTCGGGTGCCGGCGCCATC
>DATEEV010000114.1:0-20081 GCA_035281005.1 Microthrixaceae bacterium
GCGGCGACCCGGGCCGGGTCGGTGCCGAACGAGCGCGAGCCGAGCGCAGAGCCCGAGCCGACGTCGATCGACGGGCCGAGGATCATCGTGAACCCGAGCTCGCCGACGCGCCGCGCGTACGCCTCGTAGTCGACACCGGCCTGCTCGGGGGTGCGCGAGCTCGCGACCTCGCGCGCCGACGGGTAGGCGCCGAGCACCCCTCGGAGCCGCTGGACGGTGCCGCCCTCCTCGTCGGACGCCACGATGAGGGGCACCGGCCCGTGGTGCTGGGCGGTGAGCGCGGTGATCTGTGCGCCGACGTCAGCCGGTTGGGTCGCGGACAGTGCGATCCCGCCGACCTGACCGGCCGCGACCGCGGGCTGCGCGTTGGATGGCCGACTGACGAGCACCATGAGGATCTGCGCCGCCAGCTGGGCGGAGCTCAGCCGCTCCGCGCAGACGACGGACGGGTCCACGGTGGTCGTGGTCGTGTCGTCCGCAGGGGCGCCGGTCCGATCGTCAGGCCCGAGGGAGAGGTCGGACTCGTTCGTGCCCGCGCATCCGGCGAGCGACGCGAACAGCATGAACGCGATCTGCGTGGCGACGACCCGACTGCGACCCATGTCAACAACCAGTGTCGCCGCTCACCCGCCCATCGCGGAGCGAACCGCGTTGCCGCCGGCGTCGACCACGAACCACTTGTCGCCGAAGCCCTGGCCGTTGGTGTCGCCGGCCGCCTCGTCACCGGCGTAGGTGTAGAGCGGATGGCCGTTGTAGGTCGCCTGCTCGGACCCGTCGGGTCGCGTGGTGGTGCCGATCAGATCGGCGTCCACTCCGTCACCCGCGGTGGCCGGGGCCGTGAGGGGCGGCCAGGCACCCTCGCAGGCATCGACGCAGGTGCTGGTGGTGTCGGTGTCGTCGGTGAACACGTACACCGTCAGGCTCGTCCCGGCGTCGATCATGATCTCGCCGTACTGCGTGCCGGCGGTGACGAGGTTCGTGGCGCCCTCGTCCGAGGCCACAGGCTCGGTCGTGTCGCCGTAGCGACCGGCCTCGCTCGTCTCGCTGGTGTCATCGAGGGCTGTGTCGTCGCCGCCGGAGTCGTCGGCCGTGTCGTCGCCACACGCGGCGAGCCCGGTGACCAACACCGTGGCGATCAGCAACGCTCCGAATCGCTTCATGGCGACGCCCCCGTGGGTCCGATCGGTCCTCCGACCGTACTCGTGCCCTTCGCCTAGTTTGCACTCATGTCCGCGCCACCGGTCCTCGAAGGTGCCGAGCCCTGGTCCTCGTCCGGCGGGCTGAACGGCGCACTCGTCCTTCACGGCTTCACCGGCTCACCTCAGTCGATGCGCGGGCTCGCCCACGCCTTCGCGAGCGCCGGCTTCGCCGTCGAGCTGCCGCTCCTGCCAGGTCACGGCACCACCGTGGACGACATGATCACCACGGGTTGGGACGAATGGTCGGCCGCGGCGGAGTCCGCGTATGTCGACCTCGCCTCGCGCTGCGAGCGGGTGGTGGTGGCCGGGCTCTCGATGGGCGGCGCCCTCACCGCGTGGCTGGCGTCGCGACATTCCGAGATCGCCGGAATCGTGGCCGTGAATCCCGTCGCCGCGGCCGCGACGGACCCACTGCGCGAGATGTTCGACGAGCTCGTCGCGACCGGCGCGACGACGATCCC
Organism: Microthrixaceae bacterium; assembly: GCA_035281005.1. GTDB lineage: Bacteria > Actinomycetota > Acidimicrobiia > Acidimicrobiales > Microtrichaceae > DATEEV01. Next base: position 1,661 of record DATEEV010000114.1, read on the forward strand.
CGGCATCGGCAGCGACATCGCCGATCCCGAGCAGAGCGAGCTCGCCTACACCGAGACACCGCTCGGGCCGATCCGGTCGATGTTCGACGCGCTCGCAGAGCTGCAGTCGGCCTATGCCGACATCCGATGCCCACTTCTGTTGATGAACGCACCCCAGGACCACGTCGTGTCACCGGCCGACAGCGATCACCTGGCGGCGTCGGTGTCGGGCCCGGTCGAGCGGATCCCCCTCGAGCGCAGCTTCCACGTCGCGACGCTCGACTTCGACCGCGAGCTGATCGAGACCGAGGCCGTCGCCTTCGCCCGACGCGTCTGTGCTGAACGCGTCGGCGGGGCGTGACCGTGGGTCACCTCGACGTCACGGTCGACGACCACGTCGCCACGGTCACCCTCGACCGCGCGCCGGTGAACGCGGTCGACCGCGCCACGCTGGCCGAGATCGGCACGGTGTTCGCGAGGTTGGGCGACGACCGCGACGTGCGCGCCGCGATCTTCACCGCCGCGGGGTCGAAGGCGTTCATGGCCGGTGCCGACCTGCGATCGATGGGCGACGACGATCCCGACCACTGGCCCGCCGAGTGGGTCACCGATCCCGGCGTCGTCGCGCGGGAGGCGCTGTGGTCGGTCTACGACTGCGCGGTGCCCGTCGTCGCGGCGGTGAACGGTGCGGCGATCGGTGCCGGCGTCGCGTTCGCGGCGGTCTGCGACATGATCGTCGCGGCGGAGGGCGCTCGATTCGGTACGACCGAGATCGACGTGGGTCTGCTCGGGGCGAGCGCGCACCTCTCGCTCCTCGTGCCCCGACACAAGGCCCGGGAGATGTACCTCACCGGTGAGCTCGTCGACGCGTCCGAGCTCTACCGGCTGGGCGCGGTGCGGGAGGTCGTACCGGCCGACCAGCTCATGGCCCGGGCCCGCGACCTGGCCGGCGTGCTCGCTTCGAAGAGCCCGATCGCGATGCGTCTCGCGAAGGAGGCGATGAACCGCGTCGAGTTCCTCCCGCTGAAGGACGCCTACCGGGTCGAACAGGACTACACACGCCGGCTCGCCACCTATGAGGACGCGGAGGAGGCACGGCGCGCCTTCGTCGAGAAGCGGGACCCGGAGTGGCGCTGGCGCTGAGCTGACTCGCTAGTTGTGAGTGCCGCCCAGAAGGTCGCGGGCTTCGCCGGACAATTCCTCGGGATCGATCCGATGTGCGACGGCGTCGACGAAGGTCGCGTCGTCGAGCACGGCCTCGGACCCCTCCCCCGCCAGCCTCGTCCCTCCGTCGACCGGGGCGATCGTGAGATCGGGCTTCGACTCGGCGACCACGAACCGCGTCGCCTGAGCCAGGCGCCGGGCCCGTGACGCAGCCTCGTCGTCGTTCACGGGGACGTAGGCATCATCGGCGTGGATGGCCAGCTCGATCGCCAGATGGATCGCCTGCCAGCGCGCCGGGTAGTCGCCGACCGTCGTGTCGACCATCCCGTCGCCCCGGTCGCGGAAGCCGCGGCGCGCCTCCGCGTTGTCGCGCCGCCACATCGCGATCAGGTCGGACGGCGATCGTCGGTCGAACTGGCGCAATGTGATCTCGTTGAAGCTGTCCAGGTCGGTGACGCCGAGGCCGCCGTAGTGCTCGAGCAACGTCTCGACGCCGCCCTCGAGGCTGGCGCGCTGGTACTCCTCACCGGCGGCGAGGTGGGCGATCACGTCGCGGACCGACCATCCCTCGCATCGCGAGGCCACGGACCATCGCGGATCGTCATCGGGCACCGACGAGAAGTACTCGGCGATGCGCGCCGCCTCGGCGTCGTACAGGTCGTAGGGATCGAGGCCTTCGAGCTGATCCTCCGGGCTCACGCTCTCGATGCTGTCACCGCGGGCGGGCTCGACGCGTCGAAAAGCTCAGCCCGCGGTCCGCTCCCGGCGAGCGGCCGTCGGTACGGGCACGCGGAACTCCGCGACCCCGTCGACGTAGCGGGACCGCACCCCGGGCACGAGGTGGCTGAAGAGCTCCATCGCCGCACGGTTGCCGCCCTGCACGTAGGCGACGAGGTCGTCGATGCCGTGCTCGGCGGCGAGGGCGACCAGGCCGCCGGCGAGCGCGCGGCCGAGGCCATGGCGCTGCCAGTCGTCCTCCACGAGCAGGGCCACCTCGGCCTCGCCGTCGCGACCGACGGCGAGAGTGCCGAGGCCGTGGGCCTCACCGTCGACGCACGCGAGCAGGGACCATGCCTCGGAGGTCGGTTCGACCAGGCGACGGAGCTGGCGTTCGGTCCAGTCCCCGGCGGGGCTGTGGAACCGACGCGTGAGGCTCTCGTCCGAGCTGCGCTCGAGCACTGCTTGCACCTGGTCGAACCGACCCGGGGTGGCGGGAACGAGACGTACCGAAGGCTGGGAGCTCCGAATCAGGTCCATGCGTCGACGGTAACTAGACCAGTCGTCATAGTCAATAGACCAGTCGTCAGATGTACGCTGGACGGCTGTGGCATCGGACACACGAGATCGCATGGTCCGCACGACGGGCCGACTCCTGCGCACCCAGGGCTACAACGCGACCGGCCTCAACCAGATCGTCGCCGAGGCCGAGGCGCCGAAGGGCTCGATGTACTTCCACTTCCCCGGCGGCAAGGAGGAGCTTGCGGCCGCGTCGATCGATCGTTTCGCCGATCGCTTGAGCCGGCTCATGGAGCGCGGGTTCGACGAGCAGCCCACGGTCGCCGATGCCATCGGGGTCTACCTCGACGACCTCACGACCACCCTCGCTCGCTCCGACTTCGCCGAGGGGTGCGCGGTCGCGGCGGTGACCCTGGAGGCCGCGTCGACCCACGAACGCCTCGCCCGCGCGGTCGATCGGGCCCTCACCGCTTGGACGGACCTGATCGCCACCGCGCTCGAGCGGGAAGGCCGCGATCCCGCCACAGCGCGCCGACTCGCGATCGTGGCCCTGGCCGCGATCGAGGGAGCGATCGTGCTGGGCAAGGGCCATCGCGACCGGGCACCGATGGACGAGGTGCAGGCGGCGCTGCGTGATCTGCTCGCGCCGGCATGACCACGACGCAGGTCCGGATCGGGATCCTGGGTGCGTCGCGGATCGCGCCGCTCGCCGTGATCGGGCCGTCGGCACTGGTCGACCGGGTCGAGATCGTCGCGGTGGCGGCACGGGATCGAGGACGCGCCGAGGGGTTCGCCGCGGAGCACGACATCCGGACCGCACACGGGAGCTACGACGAATTGCTCGCCGACATCGACGTCGACGCGATCTACAACGGGCTGCCCATCGCCGCGCATGCGCCGTGGTCGATCGCCGCGCTGCGGGCCGGCAAGCACGTGCTGTGCGAGAAGCCGTTCGCCTGCTCGGCGGCCGAGGCCGAGGCGATGGTCGCCGAGGCAGTGCGCGCCGACCGGGTGCTGGTCGAGGCCTTCCACTGGAGGTACCACCCGCTCGCCGACCGGGTGGCCGAGCTGATCCGCGATCGGATCGGTTGCGTCGAGCAGTTCGACGGCGCATTCTGCGTGTCGATCCCGAACGAGAACGACATCCGCCACGACCTCGCCCTCGGCGGTGGGGCGATGATGGACCTCGGTTGCTACATGGTCCACATCGCCAGGTTCATGATCGGCGGCGAGCCCGAGGTGGTGTCGTCGACTGCCATGGAGGGTCTCCCCGGCATCGATCTCGCGATGGAGGCCGACCTGCGGTTCCCTTCGGGCGTGGTGGCGAACGTCCGCTGCTCGATGGAAGCCGACGTCGAGCCCGAGCTCTTCGTTCGAGTCACCGGCGAGCAGGGGTCGATCGAGGTGCAGAACCCGATCCACCCGACGCGCGGGCACCTGATCACGGTGACCGACGGGGCGGGAACCTCGACCGAACAGGTCGAGGGCCACCCGACCTTCGTGTACCAGCTCGAGGCGTTCGCGGCTGCGGTGCTCGACGGCGCACCCGTGCCGACCGGCGACGGGGACGCGATCGCCACGATGCGCGTCCTCGACGCCTGCTACGAACGAGCCGGACTACCACCTCGCTGCACCCCGGCTCCGTAGGAGGCCTGCCATGGAGGACCACCGCAACGTGCGCTTCGTCGAGGCCGACTTCACCGGCGCCTGGTTCCGCGGCGTGGTCTTCACCGAGGTGAAGGTCAGCGACGCGTGGCTCGTCGACGTCGACATCTCCGGCCACGTCGAGCGCCTGTCGGTCAACGGTGTGGACGTGAGCGCGTTCGTCGAGGCCGAGCTCGACCGGCGTCACCCGGAACGAACGCTGCTCGAGCCCTCCGACCCGGAGGGGATGCGCACGGCATGGGCGACGATCGAAGCCTTCACATCGGCGACGCTCGACCGAGCTCGGGCGTTGCCCGCCGCGCTGCTCGAGGTGTCGGTGAACGACGAGTGGTCGTACCTCGACACGCTCCGCCACCTGGTCTTCGCGACCGATCGGTGGATCACCGGCCCGGTGCTCGGCGAATCGCATCCGTTCCATCGGCTGGGACGGCCGAACCCTCCGGTCGAGGCGATCCCCGCAGAACTGTTCGACCTCGACGCCACGCCAACGCTCGACGAGGTCGTGGCGGTGCGCCGTGAACGAATGGATCGGGTGGCCGACCTCGTCGCCGGGGTGACCCAGTCCGAGCTCGATCGTGAGGTCGCTTCCCCCAACGGTGGAACGACGACGGTCAGGTACTGCCTCCACGTCGTGTTCCGCGAGGAGTGGTGGCACGACCGGTACGCGAACCGAGACCTCGCGATCCTCGCCGAGTGACCCCAGCCGGCGGCGCGGGCCCTGACGCGACCGGTATCGCCAGGCGCGTCAGACGCGGTACAGCTTGGCGGCGTTCTCGCCGAGCACCTTGCGCTGTGTCTCGGGCCGCAGCAACCCGAAGGGCTCGGCGACCGTGCCGAGTGGGTCGGGGTACAGACACGTCGGGTGCGGGTAGTCGGTCTCGAACATGACGTTGTCCTCGCCGACGCGGTCGATGAGGCCCTGCAGGTCACCCTGGTGGGTCTCGAACCAGAACGTCGACCACCAGTGGTCCTTGAAGTACTCCGAGGGCAGGCGGTTGAGCTCGGCCGCCTGCTCCGGCGCGTTCTCGAGGATCTCGTAGTCCATCGTCTCGAGGATGAACGGGATCCAACCGATGCCGCTCTCGACCGAGACCATCTTCAACTTCGGGTTCCGGTCGAAGATGCCGGCGTACACGCTGTTGATGATCACCCGCGCGTTGTTGAGGAACAGCATCGACCCACCGACCGCGGGCCGCATGTTCTCGTGCAACGACTTCCAGTAGTACTGGCCGTAGAACGTGAGCGAGGTCTGGCTGGCACCGATGTGGAAGTGGACCGGAAGGTGCAGGTCCGCACACACCTCCCACAAGGCATCCCAGGCGCGGTCGGCCAGATCGGTGGAGCCGGCGTCCTGGGGGTCGGACGTCATGTTGATGCCGCGGAACCCGAGCTCGGCGCAGCGCTGCGCTTCGCGGACGCACTCGTCGATGTCCCACGCGGGCATGACCGGCATCGGAAGGAGGCGCAGGCCGGACTTCTCCTGCACCTCGGCCATCGCGTCGTTGTAGAGCTCGACGCACAACCGTCGGATCACCGGGTCATGCGTGGCGTTCGCGAGGTTCTGTCCGCCGATCCCGACCGCGTTCGGGTAGACGACCTGGGTGTCGATGCCGCACTCGTCCATCACGCCGAGCCGGTACTCCCAGTCCCACGCGCCCTGGTGCACCCAGTCGATGCCGTGGACCTTGGTCTCCTCGAACGCGTGCTTCTTGCCGTTGCGGTCGATGACCCCTCCGGGACGAGCCGGGCCGAGCGGCGCGCCTTCGAGCACCCACATCGCGGTGCCATCCACGTCGACCACGTGAGGGACACGGTCCTCGAACCCCTTCGGCGCCCGCTCGGTGAAGAGATCGTGGCGCTCGGTCATGTGCGTGTCGGCGTCGATGATCCGCATGTCGGTCAGGTTCATTGCCATCACCTCGACTCAGCGAAGCGAGTGCTCACTTCGCTCCGCGAGTGTAGACACCGGGGGGTTGCGGCGCCCCACTGGCCGTCACGACCCGAACGGGGGCGACCTGCCGGCTCACAGGTACTCGGCGCGACGGAGCCACTGGTAGGCCGACGCGCCCGGCAGGATCGGAAGCCAGAACGTCGCCAACCGGTAGAAGAACACGGCCGGCACCGCGACCGAGCCGTCGACACCTGCGGCAGTGAAGCCGGCGATGAGCGCTGCTTCGAGCGCTCCCAGGCCGCCGGGCGTCGGCGCGACGCTGGCGACAGCGGAACCGACGAGGAACACGGCTCCCACCTGCGCGTAGCTGAGCGTCGCGCCGAACGCCTGGCTCGCGAAATACAGCGCCGTCATGTACGCGAACGTCACGACCACCGCTCCCACCGTGAGCAGGATCATGTGGAGGGGGCGGGTGACCACGGCGCGGAGGCCCCCCGCCGCCCGCCTCAGCATGGGGAACAGCTTCTCCCGCACGAGTCCCCGGATGGCGGGCACCGCGAGGGCGACGGCGGCGATGACCACGACCACCACCACGCCGATGAGGACGTACTCGGGATTCGGCAGGTCGACGTCCCCGAAGGCCGATCGCCCGGCCCACCCGACGAAGAGCACCAGCAACACCAGGTGGGCGCAGAATCCGGCGACCACGGCGAGGCCCGCCGACGACGTCGCGACGACAGCATCCACACCGACGCGTTCGAGGTACCGCGCGTTGAGGACGATCCCGCCGACACCTGCCGGAGCCAGGAGGTTCGCGTAGCCGGTCGCGAACTGCGCGACGAAGGTCGACACGACCGGAATTCGGTGGGGCACGGCGCCGAAGAGCGCGGTGCCTGCACCGAAGTAGGAGACCGCGGACGCCGCCACCGTGGGGATCGCCCACCACCAGTTGGCCTCGCGAACCCGATCGACGATGCCTGGTAGATCGGCCAGTTGGGGGGCCAGGAAGTAGATGAGCGCGGCGAACATCGCGAACGTGAAGAGCGTCCTGCGCGTGAGGCGTTCGAACGGTTCGAGCGCGGGGACCTCGACCCCGCATCGGTCGGCGGCGACGGTACGGAGCTCGTCGAGCATCCCGTCGTGCGCGCCGAGCGCGGCCCTCGTCGACGTGGGAAGCACCTGTGGTTGGAGCCGGCCGAGCGCGCCGGCGACGGCGTCCCGACCGACTGCTTCGACCGCTGCATCGACGGCGGGCTCGACGCCGACGATCGGGGCGATCGCCGCGAGCGCGTTGGCGACGTCACCAGCGAGCGCGTTCTCGTCAGCCCCGACGATCCCGGCCTGGAGCCCGACGACCCAGACCGCACCGGCTCGGTCGACCACCAGGCTCGAACGGCGGAGGTCGCGGTGCGCGACCCGTCCGCATCGCAGCGACGCGATCTGGTGCCACAGGTCCGCGAGCTCCGCGTCGGACATCTCCCCGTCCATGTCGACGGCCCTGCCGTCGATCTCGTCGTAGGCGAGCACCACATCGCCGTTGCCGATCGCCGCGATCGCGCGCAGACGCGGGCTGCGCACTCCTGCATCCCGGGCGGCGTAGCTGGCGAGGGCCTCGTGCTCGGCGTCGCGGCGGACCGACATGAACGGGCTTCGCAGACCGAGGTTCTTGAACCTGACCGCCCGGTACGCGCGGTACAACAGGTCTGCCGATCGTTCGACGTCGCCGTGGACCCGGACGAAGACCCGGCCGCCGCCGGTCACGGCCGCGCTGAACGGCCCCGATCTCGGCGAAGATGCAGGCATCGAATCGAGCGCGGTGACGTGCACACCGGCGACGTCGAGTGCCGCGATGATCGCGGCGTGCGACGGCCGAAGGTTGGGCCGTCCGAACGCGACCAGCACTGCCGCGCCCACGGCGGCTCCACCCGTGAGGGCGACGAGCACGTCACCGGGCAGGTGCGCGGTGACGATGAACCGGATCACCACGATGGCAGTCAGCGTCCACCGCCCTGCGCTTCGCCACTGCGCCGAGACGAATGGCCCCGTCACGACGTACGCGGCGCAGAGCGCGGCGATCGTCCCGGCGTTGGGAAGCGCTCGAAGTCGGGCGCCCTGGGTGGCCAACTGGGAAACGATCTCGGTGGTCTCGTTCTCACCGACGATCGCGAGCAGGCCGAGGACGAGCAGCGGTGCCGCGAGTGCCGCGGCAGCGACGTAGCCGAGCATCCGGAACTGCCGGGCGGCGAGTGGAAGCACGAACGTCGCGACGAGCGCGACGGCGACGACGATCTGCAGTGCGCCCGCGAGGAGACGCTCCCACGCCGGCGTGAGGAACGACCAGAGGCGGGCGACGTCACTCTCGAACGCGCTGAGTCCGTTGCGGCCCCACCACGCAAGCACGCACGCGGCCGCGGTGAGGGCCGCGAAGACCATGATGCGCATCACGTCGGACGGCGACCGCTCGTAGCCCGGGAGTCGTTCGGCGAGAACGGTGCTGACGGCGTCTGAGACCGGCGTGCCGCGAGAGGCGGTCATCTGCTCCCTCCGTACGGGCGGGACCGGGTGTGGGGGCTGCCCGGCGGGCTGGATCGCCGAGCCTGGAGCGACTCGCCTGCCGTTCGAGAACCTACTGGCCTCGACGATCGCGCTTCATCCAGGACCCGGATTGCCGAGCGGGCCAAATCACGGGAAGGGCCTCACCCGCCTCGCCGTTTCCGTTGGGGGACGTCCCCCATTGCGCCGGCGTTGGTTGTCCAGGACGCTCCCCTCGGCCGCCTGCGTGCGCGGGTGGGGGAGGAAAGACCAGATGACCACAAGATCCACGATGCGACGAGTTCGTCGCGTCCTCGCAGTGCTCGCCGTCACCGGCGTAGCCGTCGCCGCGGCGCCGGAAGTGAGCGCGGAGACCAACTATCCCTTCCACTACGACACCGAATGCAAGTCGGCGAGCCTCTCGATGAGCGTCTCGGCGGGCGCGGGGATACTGACCCTGGCTGGCGTGGGCTTCTCCCACACCTACGAGATCCCGGCGGCGTTCTGCTCAGCGGACTACACGCCGGGCGTGTACTGGGAAGAGCCGGCCGCGTACTGGGAGGACCCGCCCATCCCGCATTTCGATCCGCCCACCCCGAACGGCCCGATGACCCCGGAGTTCCAGGCCTACCTGGACCGACTCGACTACGTGCACTGGCAGGTTCGTGCCCATCTGGGCGACCCGGCTCCCGGGGCGGTGAACTGGAACCTCGTCGAGACGGCAGCCACCCGCGTGGTGGCGTTCCTCGATGCGGCCAACCACAGCATCGCCTCGGTGACGCCGACGCGCGTCGAGGGTTGGTCGTGGGACCAGGGATTTCTGACGTGGCTCAACGGCGGCAACCACGGCTTCGCGGGTCCGACGACGTTGGCCAACGGCGATCAGGTCTGGCTCAACGGAACCTGGCACCCCCTCTATCACAACTTCAACGTGATCAACTTCAGCGGCTGGTCGGGCGAGTTCGCCGGGGCAATCTCGGAGAATGCCGCAGTCGGCGCGGGGTGCGCGTCGGGTGGGACCGGGCACGTGCAGGGCTACGGCACGCCGGGAGACGAAGCGAACCTCCTGGGCCAGGAGTGGAAGGCGAGCATTGCGTTCGGTTGCGGACTGCTGGCGGGGACCTCCGCCGGTGAGGGCGGCGCCGGCGGACTGTTCGTTGCCGCAGGAGCGAGCGTCACCGCCCAGATCGGTCCGGCCTCGTCCTGACCTGAAACCCGGGGAGATGGGGCCCGGGCCGCGAATGCTCATTTCGCGGCTCGGGCCTCGACCGGATCCACTTGGACGGTCGTCGTGAGCTCCCGTCTTTCGCACCCCTGGCTCTGCCGGGGGTGCATCGCGTCGGCGACGCCTCGATCTGCAGATCGCCGGTGAGCACCAAGCCGCGGTGCTCGCGCGGCGCCGCAGGCGTCAGCTGAAGATCGACACGCCACCCGGACCCACGAGCAGCCCGATCACGATGAGGGCGATCCCCGCGATGATCTGCCCACGCACCAGGCTGACGATTCCCACGATGACCAGCACCGCCGCGATGATCAGCAACAAACCAGTCATGACGTCTCCTCCTCGATGGTTGCACGACCATTCCCCGGTGACGCTCGTTCGAAACTCCGCGCGGTTCAACGAGCCCGTTCCGGGGAAGAATCGGAGGTGCGCCGCTTCTGTTCGATCGAGGACCTGCGATCGCCCGTGCTCGCGACCGCGATCCATGCGGGGCACGAGCTCCGTCCGGCGATCGAAGCGCACATCGCCTTGGACGATGCCGTTCGGCTCAGGGAGGAGGACCCGTTCACCGACAGTCTGTCAGCGGTCGGTGGGTCGAGCGTGGTGGTGCATCGTTCGCGGTTCGAGGTGGACCTCAACCGGCCCCGGTCGAGCGCCGTCTATCGCACGCCCGACGAGGCCTGGGGCCTCGACCTCTGGGGTCCGGTAGCTCTCGCTGACGCCGAGGTCGAACGGTCACTGCGGCTGTACGACCGGTTCTACGCCCGCCTCGGTCGAAGCCTGGACGTCCTGGCCTCTCGTGGGCCATTCGTCGTGTTGGACGTGCATTCCTACAACCATCGACGCGACGGTGTCGATGCGCAGGCGGCATCCATCGACGACAACCCGGAGGTGAACGTCGGCACCGGGTCGCTCGATCGCGACCTCTGGGGTCACCTCGTCGAGCGCTTCATCGATGACCTCAGCGACCGGCAAACGCTCGGGCGGAGGTTGGACGTGCGGGAGAACGTGCGCTTCCGGGGAGGCGAGCTGAGCCGCTGGGTACATCGGCGTTACGCCGGCCGAGGCTGCGCGCTCGCGATCGAGTTCAAGAAGAGCTTCATGGACGAGTGGACAGGTGAGGTCGACCTGCACCACGTCGAGGAATTGCGCGCCGCGCTCGCTTCAGTGGTCCCCGCGTTGATCGAGGAGCTGTCGTGTCCCGCACCGACGTGAGCGCGCACGTCCTGTCGGACAACGACCTCCTGGTAGACCGCTCCCTCGCTGACATCGCCTCGAGCTTCCGCTTCCTCCTCGACGTCACCCCCACGGGGCTCCTCGAGGCCCGCGAAACCTTCCGAGCGACCGGTCGGTCACCCTCGTTCGAGTACCGACCACTCGCCGACGACCCCGACACGACGATGGCCCGGCTCGACGCGGTACCGATCAGCGAGGTCGAGGAACCGACCGTGGCCAGCCTCCTGCAGGCGAAGCAACGCGAGCTCGTCCTCCTCGTGCAGATGCTGGCCTGCCGAGGGTCCGACGAGTTCCTGACGCTGAGCATCGAGCAGTTCGGCGCCGTGAGCCCGGCCTTGCTGCACGAAGCCGAGAGCATCCTCCGTGCGGTGCCCTTCACCGGGCCCGAACCGGGCCCGTGGCTCGACGCCGACGAGTTCGCCTCGCTCGCCCGGGCCGAGCTCGACCGCTACTGCGAGATCGTTCCCACCATCGACTCCCATGTGGAGGTGCGGGCAGGGGGCACCGGGGTGATGGTGTCCAACGGCGACCTGCTCGTCGCGCCGACGGCGCGGGTCTCCGCGCATCGCGCCGATGCCCTCATCCAGCACGAGGTGGGGACGCACGTCCTGACGTTCCTCAACGGTTCGCACCAACCACTGCGAACGCTCGCGAGCGGCTTGGCCGGACACGAGGAGACTCAGGAAGGCCTCGCGGTGCTCGCCGAGTATCTCGTCGGTGGTCTCACGGCGAACCGGCTCCGTCAGCTCGCCGCGCGCGTCGTCTCGGTCCACCAGATGCTCGGTGGAGCCGAGTTCCCCGACGTGCATCAGTCGTTGGTCGACGCGGGAGTCCCGACCGACCAGGCCTTCACCATCACGACGCGGGTGTTCCGTTCGGGTGGTTTGACCAAGGACGCGGTCTACCTGCGCGGCCTGCACGGATTGTTGGACCACCTCCGCGCCGGGCAGTCCCTCGACCCGCTCTGGCTCGGCAAGATGCCCCTCACCGCCGTCCCGCTCATCGAGGACCTGCACCGGCGAGGCGTGCTCGGCGATCCGCTCCTGACACCTCGCTACCTCGAGGAGCCGCTGGCTCGCGAGCGCCTCGCCCTCGTCCCCCAGCTCGATTCACTCGCATCGCTCATCGGAGACACGTCATGAAGATCGGGTTCGTCATCAACAGCATCGCCACGGAGAAGCCGGAGTACACCACGGTCCGACTCGCCCTTGCGGCGACGAGGAAGGGTCACGACACCTGGCTCATGGGCGTCGACGACTTCTCCCACCGGCCTGATGGGACCGTCGCCGCTCGTGCCCACCGGGCGGCGTTGAAGAAGAAGTGGACCTCCCCGACCGCGTACCTCGAGAGCGTCAAGGACACGGAGCACGGCTGCGAGGAGATTCCGATCACGGAGCTCGACATCCTGATGATGCGAAACGACCCTGCCGAGGACCTCCTCGAACGGCCCTGGGCGGTCACGTCCGGGATCCTGTTCGCTCAGTTGACCGTCGTCGAGGGCACCATGGTCGTGAACGACCCCGCCAGCCTCGCGAACGCGGTCAACAAGACCTACTTCCAGCACTTCCCCGACGCCGTCCGCCCGCGCACGTTGATCACACGCGATCCGCACGACCTCGCCGCCTTCGTCAAGGAGATGGGCGGCGGCGCGGTGCTCAAGCCCCTGCAGGGCTCCGGTGGCACCAGCGTCTTCTTCGTCTCGGACGACGAGTCGCCCAACCTCAACCAGATGATCGAAGCCGTCGGGCGAGACGGCTACATCGTCGCGCAGGAGGTCCTGCCCGAGGCCGAGAACGGTGACGTCCGCCTGTTCCTCATGAACGGCGTGCCCCTGGTGAGCGGTGGCCACCATGCAGCGTTCCGGCGAGTCAACCGCACGAACGACGGACGATCGAACATGAGGGTCGGGGGCAAGGCCGAACCGGTGAAGGTCGACGACGCCATGCTGGAGCTCGCCGAAGCCGTTCGCCCCAAGCTCATCGCCGACGGGATGTTCCTGGTCGGCCTCGACATCGTCGGCGACAAGCTGATGGAGGTCAACGTCTTCAGCCCCGGTGGACTCGGGAGCTGCGAGTCGCTGTACAAAACGAAGTTCACCGACGCCGTCATCGACGCACTCGAACACAAAGTCGATCTGCGCCACCACTACCGCGGCATGCTCAGCAACACCAGCCTTGCCACCCTCTGAACCGCCGGCCGACACCCCGAGACGCCATCTGAGCGTCCCGGCCAGCGACCGGGTGGCCGTCACGTGACGGTGATCAAGATGGTCCTGGTGTCCGTTGCGTTGTTGTTATCGCGAACCACGAGCGTCACCACGTAGTAGCCGGGCGTCGTGTACTGGTGGCTGGCGGTCGCGCCCGACTCCGGTGCACTTCCGTCGCCGAAGTCCCAGTAGTAGCTCGCGATCGTCCCGTCGGGGTCCGACGAACCGGCGCTCGTCAGGTTCACGGTGAGCGGTGCCGGGCCGGTCGTGGCGGAAGCGCCGAGGACCGCCGTCGGCCGCAGGTTCGGCGTCACGGTGATCTGCACGGTGTGGGTGTCGGTGGCCCCGTTGTTGTCGGTGACGGTGAGGGTCGCGGTGAACGTGCCCGCCGTCGTGTACACGTGGCTGACCTGGCCACCACCGGCAGCGGTCCCATCCCCGAAGTCCCACCCCCAGAACACGACGGTACCGTCGGGGTCGGTCGAGCCGCCGCCCTGGAACTGCACCGTCAATTCCTGTTTGCCCGATGTGGGGGTCGCGACGATCGCGGCGGTCGGTGCGATGTTGGTCGTCACGACCACCGGCACGGTCGCGGTCGCGGTATCGCCGAAGTCGTCGGTCACCGTGAGGATCACCTGGTAGGTGCCGGGGGCGGTGAAGACGTGAGTTCCGGAACGCGCCCCGCACCGCTCCCTGCCGTCGCCGAAGTCCCAGGAGAACTTCGCGATCCGGCCGCCCGGATCAGCCGACTGCGTCGCGTCGAACAGAGAGTTCCCGTTGGCCTTGGCAGCGGTTGCCGTGCCGAATGTCGACGCGCTGGGCGGCGTGTTGGTTCCGACCGTGACGACGGTCGTGGCGGAGCTCGAGTCACCGACGTTGTCGGTGACGGTCAGCTTGACGGTCCGCTTGCCGGGCGTGCTGTAGGTGTAGGTGGGGTTGGCTGCGGTCGAGGGCGCGCTGCCGTCACCGAAGTCCCACGAGTACCCGGTGATCGTGCCGTTGGCGTCGGTACTTCCCGCGCTGGAGAAGCCGACGGTGAGCGGGGAGGCGCCGCTCGATGGGGTCGCGGTGGCGTTCGCGACCGGCCGAGCGTTGGCTACGCCCCGCACGGTGATGGTCACCGTCGTGAAATCAGTCGCACCGCCGCTGTCGGTCACCATCAGCGAGGCCGAGTAGGTCCCCGGCGCGGAGTAGGTGTGGGTGGCGACAGGGGTCGTCACCGTCGGACTGCCGTCGGCGAAGTTCCACGAGTAGGTCAACCGCTGACAGATGAGGTCGGACGACCCGCGGCCGTCGAACGTCACCAGCAGTGGCGCCGAGCCGGAGGTCGGCGTCGCGGTGATCGCGGCAACCGGTGCCACGTTCGGCGGGGGAGCCGTCGACCCCCCGGAGGCGCAACCGACCAGCCCTCCCGCGAGGAGAGCGAGGACAGCAACCAGGACCCACCGTGACCGACCCATCCTTCATCCCCAAAACGATCGTCGCACCCCGGCACGAAAAGTAGCGGGCGCGGCAAGGAGGTTCCAGCCGTTGTCCACCACGATCCTCGGCCGACCGCCGCCGATCCGCTCGTCCTCGCACCCGACGCCAGATGATCGAACCGCCCCGCGTTCCCGGCCGTCGACGACTGGGTCCGCTCTACGTGGCGACTCCGGCATCGGGGACACCGAGGCTCATCTCCACCGGGACACCGGACCGGCGGCGCCATCCTCCGCGCTGGCGAGCCTCGATCCAGGCGGCGACACCGCTGAGGATCAGGTTGATCGTGATGTAGATCGCAGCGATGACCATGGCGGTCGGGATGACGTTGCCGATGTTCGTGTAGATGCGCCGTCCGCTTCGCAGGAGCTCGGGGTAGGCGACGATGAACCCGAGCGCCGAATCCTTGACGAGGACCACGAGCTGGCTGACCAACGCGGGGAGCATGATCCGCACGGCCTGCGGCAGTTGGACGACTCGCAGCACCGAGCCCTTCCTCAGGCCGATGCTGTACGCGGCCTCCACCTGGCCGCGTGGCACCGCGAGGATCCCGGCACGGAAGATCTCCGCCAGCACCGCTCCGTTGTAGAGGGTCAGGCCGATCACCACCGACGAGAACGGTCCGGTGTCGATCCCGAGCTCGGGCAGGGCGATGAAGGCGAACAGGATCAGGAACACCAGCGGCAAGGCGCGGAAGCCCTGGACTGCGGTGCTGCTCACGATGCGCACCGATCGCCGCGACGACAGCCGGCCGACGGCGAGCACGACGCCGAGCACCAGGGCGAGCACCAGAGCCAATCCGGCCGCCTTCAGGGTCGCGACGAGTCCTCGGAGCAGGATCCGCTGCACGCCCGCCCGACCGAAGGGCTCCCAGAACTCCCCTCGGAACTGGCCGGTGTCGGAGAGCCGCTTGATCACCAGTGCACCGAGGAGCAGCAATGCCGCTCCGCCGATCAGGCTGCCCACCAGGGTCCGGCGACGGGCGCGCGGCCCGGGGGCGTCGTAGAGCGCGACGGTCACCGGGACACCGCCGATCTGCGCTCGAGGAAGCGGACGCCGAGGAAGACCAGCGAGGCCAAGAGGATGTACCCCACCGCCGTGGTCAACAGCAACGGCCAGGTCGCGCTGGCGTCGTCGTTGGAGAGACGCCGAAAGATGCTCGACGCCTCGGCCACGCTGAACGCGACGGCGACCGACGTGTTCTTCAACAGCGCGTTGTAGACGTTCCCCAGCGGCGGGATCACCGCTCGGAACGCCTGGGGCAGGACGACCAACGACAGCGTGCGACGAAAGGGGAGTCCGATCGACCGTGCCGCTTCGATCTCCCCGGCGTCCACGGCGTTGATCCCGGAACGAACCGCCTCGCAGACGAAGGCCGAGTGGTAGACGGTCAGGGCGATGATGGCGAAGGCGACGAAGCTGAGGCGGATCTCCATTCGGGGGAGGCCGAACGTCGAGAACACGAACACCAGCGTGAGCGGGATGTTGCGGACGAGGATGACGTAGGTCGCGCCGGCCCAACGCAGCGGGGGGATCGGGCCGACCCGCATGATCGCCAGCAGGGTGCCGATGACCGTCGAGAGCACCCCCGCGGTCACCGCCAACCACACGGTGGTCCTGAACCCGCCGAGGATGACCTCGCGCTGATCCCAGACGAAGTCCACGTTCAGCGATCAGGCGAGGTCATCACGAGCGGGCAGACAGGGGTGAGGTCTCAGCCGTCAGTACCTGTCGACCGCGGGAGGATCGGGCGCCTCGACTCCGCTGGCCCCGAGCGTCGCATCGAAGGCCTCCTCCCAGGTCCCGTTCTCGAACGACTCCTCGAGGACGTCGTTCAGGAAGTCGCGGAACTCGGTGTCGCCCTTGGTCAGACCGATGCCGTACGGCTCCTCGCTGAAGGTCTCACCGACGACGCGGAACTTGCCTTCGTACTTCGGATCCGACGCATAGCCGGCAAGGATGATGTCGTCGGTGCTCACGGCATCGATCTGGTCGGCCTCGAGCTGGTCGACGCACTCGGTGTAGGTGTCGAACTCGACCGGGATGGCGTCGGGGTAGTCCTCGCGGATCCGCTCGATCGGCGTCGAGCCGGACGCGGCGCACACCCGCTTGCCCGCGAGGTCATCGGGCCCGTTGATCGTGTCGTCATCCGCGGCCACGAGCAGGTCCTGGCCGGCCACGTAGTACGGGCCGGCGAAGTCCACGAGCTCCTTGCGCGTGTCGTTGATCGTGTAGGTGGCGATCACGATGTCGACCGTGCCGTTCTGGATGAACGACTCCCGGTTCGCCGACACGGTCTCGACGAACTCGATGTTGTCGGCGTCGATGCCGAGCTCAGCGGCCACGATCTTGCCGATCTCGATGTCGAAGCCCTCCGGCTCCTCGGACTCGAGGCTCACGCTGCCGAGACCGGGCTGATCGAATTTGGTGCCGATCGTGATCGTCCCGGCCTCCGCCAATTCGGCCATGGTCGTGCCGGCCTCGAAGTCGGCCTCCTGTTCCACCTCGGGCTCGGTGGTGTCGGCGCCTTCGTCGTCGTCGTCCCCGCAGCCACCCAGCAGCAGGGCGAGGGGGAGGAACAAGAGGAGCAATCCTCGGTGAGGCTTCATGGCGGGCCTTCTTTCGGTGTTGTCAGTGATTGGTAGTCGGTGATTGGTGTCAGTGGCTGAGGATCTTGGACAGGAAGGTCTCGGCTCGGTCGCTCTGCGGAGAGTCGAAGAAGTCGGCCGGGGGCTGGATCTCGACGATCTCGCCTTCGTCCATGAACGCGACCCGGTTGGCCGCCTTGCGGGCGAAGCCCATCTCGTGGGTGACCACGACCATGGTCATCCCGCTGTCCGCCAGTCCGACCATGACGTCGAGCACCTCACTGATCATCTCCGGATCGAGTGCGGAAGTGGGCTCGTCGAAGAGGATGAGCTTCGGGTCCATCGCCAGCGCCCGGGCGATCGCAACTCGCTGCTGCTGCCCACCCGACAATTCGGAGGGCGTGGCGTCCGCCTTCTCGGAGACCCCGACCCGAGCGAGCAGATCGCGCGCCTGTTCCTCGGCGTCGTGCCGCGACCGGCCCCGCACCTTGATCGGGCCGAGTGTCACGTTCCTCAGAACGGACATGTGGGAGAACAGGTTGAAGCTCTGGAACACCATCCCGACGTCGGCTCGCAGACGCGCCAGATCGGCGCCCTCCGCCGGGAGCGGCTCACCGTCGATCTTGATGGTGCCGGAGTCGATCGGCTCCAACCGGTTCAGTGTCCGACAGAGGGTGGACTTACCCGAGCCGGAGGGGCCGATGACGACGACCACCTCACCCCGGTCGATGCCCAGATTGACGTCCTTCAGGACGTGGAGGGGTCCGAAGTGCTTCTGGACCTGGATCATCTCCACCAGAAGGTCGGACACGTTCATCCCCTCCCGGTACCCCGCGCAAGTTCCATCACCCACACCGTGCCCACTGAGCCCGGGTCGCAATCACAACGGAACCGATGGATGCCCGAATGAGGGTCGATCCTTACCTGACTCCAGATTTCACGAGGTCGATCTTGTAGAGGTCGGACCAGTTCGTGCTGACGACCCGGGCCTTGGTGTCGTCCGACATCGGGAGCTTGTCGAAGGCGTCGACCGCGTGGGGGAACTTCGAGTCGCCGTGGGGATAGTCGGTGGAGAAGATCAGCTTCGAGTCGCCGAAGGTCTCGATGAAATGCGGGACCGTCTCCTCGTCAGCCTCGACCGAGATCCAGCAGTTGCGCTTGAAGTACTCCGACGGCGGCATCTTGAGCTCGGGAGCTTCGTGCCAGCCGGTCCACTCCCAGTG
>DATEEV010000115.1:0-2770 GCA_035281005.1 Microthrixaceae bacterium
CGTGTAGGTGCCGAAGTGGAAGATCGACGCGGCGAGCACCGCGTCGGCGTGTCCCTCGAGCACTCCCTCCACCAGATGGTCGAGCGTTCCCACACCGCCGGACGCGATGACCGGCACGGTGACGGCGTCACTGATGGCCCGCGTCAGGGGAAGGTCGAACCCGTCCTTGGTGCCGTCGCGGTCCATCGACGTCAAGAGGATCTCCCCGGCGCCCGACGCGACCAACCGCTGAGCCCATTCCACGGCGTCCATGCCTGTCGGGCGCCGTCCGCCGTGGGTGAACACCTCGAACCCGGTTCCGTCATCTCGTCGACGCGCGTCGATCGCGACCACGCAGCACTGCGTGCCGAACTCCTCGGCCACCTCCGCCACGACCGCCGGGCGGTCGACCGCCGCGGTGTTCAACGACACCTTGTCGGCGCCGGCACGCAACAACCTGCGCGCGTCGTCGACGGTGCGGATGCCCCCGCCTACGGTCAACGGGATGAACACCTCCTCCGCGGTGTGTGACACGACGTCGATGATCGTGTCGCGGGCGTCGGAGCTGGCGGTGATGTCGAGAAAGACCAACTCGTCGGCGCCGGCGGCGTCGTAGCGCCGGGCGAGCTCGACCGGATCGCCCGCATCGACGAGGTCGACGAAGTTCACGCCCTTGACCACGCGGCCGGCGTCGACATCGAGGCACGGGATGATCCGCACGGTGTTCATACACGTCCTGTGTTCATACGAGCGCTCTGTTCATGCGAGCCCGGTCATCCGGGAACGGCGCCGAGCGCCTCGTCCAGGGAGAAGGCGCCCTCGTAGAGCGCCCGTCCCATGATGGCGCCGGCGAGCCGTCGGCCCCCGACCTCGAGCTCGGCCAGGGCACGGAGGTCCGCGATCGAACCGACCCCGCCCGATGCCACCACGTCGAGGCCGGTGACCGCGAGCACGTCGGAGAGCTGGTCGATGGCGGGACCTTCCAACGTCCCGTCCCGCCCGATCTCGGTCACGACCAGCGCGGCCACGCCGACCTCGGAGAACCGTCGCGCCGCGTCGAGGAGGTCCTGGCCCGACGACTGCTCCCAGCCGCGGACCGCCAGGTCGCGACCTCGGGCGTCGAGACCCACCGCGACGGGCTGGCGAGCCGCGATCTCGGCGACGAGGCCGGGCTGCTCGAGGGCCGCGGTCCCGACGACAACCCGGGCGACTCCGGCGTCGGCGAGCGCGGCCGCCGAGTCGAGGTCGCGCACTCCCCCGCCCGACTGCACGGGGACGTCGACCGCGGCGCAGATGGCTGCGATCACGTGGCGGTTGCTCGCCTCGCCCGAGCGGGCGGCGTCGAGGTCGACCACGTGGATCCACGGCGCGCCGGCGTCAGCGAAGACGCGGGCCTGGCCCACCGGGTCGTCGCCGTAATGCGTCTCGCGGTCGTAGTCACCCTGGTAGAGGCGCACACAACGCCCGTCGCGCAGGTCGATCGCAGGAAAGAGATCCATCAGCACAGGTCCATCACGCGTTCACGAGCGAGCCCGCCCAGGTGACGAAGTCGGCGAGGAACGTGAGTCCGCTGCGGCCTGACTTCTCGGGATGGAACTGCACGGCGATGACCGACTCGCGAGCCAGCACCGCGGTCACCGGTCCGCCGTACTGGCACACGGCGATCGTGTCGGCACACTCCTCGGCCGCGTAGCTGTGCACGAAGTACACCCAGGGCCGTTCGCCCATTCCGTCGATCACCGGATGGGCTCGCCGGACCGGGCTCGTGTCCGATACGCCCCCGTGCGCCTCGAGCTGGTTCCACTGCATCTGCGGGAGCTTCACGTCTCCAGGGATCCGCACGACCTCGGTGTCGAAGAACCCCAGGCCGTCGACGCCAGGAGACTCGGTCGACGATCGACACAGCATCTGCATCCCCACGCATATGCCGAGGAACGGCCGCCCCGATCCCAGCGCGGCCTCGACCACAGGGCGCAGGCCCGACCGATCGAGCGCGCCCATGCACGCACCGAATGCGCCGACACCCGGCAGGACGACCGCATCGGCGGCATCGATCTCGGCGACGTCGGCGGTGAGCCGCGCCCGTCCGCCGACGTGCTGGAGCGCCTTCTCCGCGGAGCGGAGGTTGCCGATCCCGTAGTCGACCACCGCGATGCGCGCCTCGTCCGCCCGGCTCACAGGGTTCCCTTCACGGTGTCGCCTTCACAGGGTCCCCTTCGTGGAGGGAACCCCGCTGCCCTCGACTCGCACCGCATCCCGCAGCGTCCGCGCGAGGCCCTTGAAGGTCGCCTCGATCACATGGTGGGTGTTCGTGCCGGCGAGCTTGCGAACGTGCAGGGTGATTCCAGCCGCCACCGCGAACGAGGAGATGAAGTGCTGGGCCATCTCCGGGTTGAAGGGCGGATCACCAAGCGGCAGTACTTCCCCGAACGGGACGTCGTAGACGACGAAGGGACGACCGGACAGGTCCAGGGCCACGTCGATGAGCGCCTCGTCGAGCGGGTAGGCGCCACTCGCGAAGCGCCGGACCCCTGCCTTGTCGCCCAGCGCCTCGCGGATGGTCTCCCCGAGGAGGATGCCGGTGTCCTCGACGGTGTGGTGGCCGTCGACGTGGAGGTCGCCCTTGGCCCGCACGGTCAGGTCGAAGCCACCATGGCGGCCGATCTGGTCGAGCATGTGGTCGAAGAAGGGCAGGCCGGTGCTGACGTCGGTGGCGCCCGAGCCGTCGATCTCGATCTCGATCTCGATGTCGGTCTCGGCCGTGCGGCGTTGACGCGTGGCGCGTCGTGTC
>DATEEV010000116.1:0-11757 GCA_035281005.1 Microthrixaceae bacterium
ACCGGTGTTCGACCGGCTCGCCAAGGAGTCCATGCGCCGCTACGGAATCGCACCCGACGGTTCCCAGTCGGCGACCACCGCGACGCCCGGCCGGGCCAAGCCCGCACGCGCCCCGGTGTCCGTGGCCACCGCCCCGGCTCCACCCCCGGCCGCGGGAGCGACCATCCCGACCTCGACCATCCCGACCGCGACGGTCCCGACGACCACGGTCGCGCCGTCGACCCCGACCACGGCTCCGAGACCGAACGGGAGACCACCCGACGGCGACGGACCGGTCACCGCGTCGGACCTTGCTTCGGCCCCGCCCCCCGACGCCGGTGAGTGACGGGCCGGGAGCACTGCGAGGTCGGAGGTCGGTCGCGCTGAGCGCGATCGCCGAGGCGGTCGGCGGGGAGGTGGTCACACCGACTGACACCTCGTCACCGCCGAACGCCGTCCCGCACGTGTACGTCACCGACGTCGTCCACTCCTCGGCCGAGGTGCCGGTCGGCGCGTTGTTCGTCGCCGTCCGCGGTGCGAGGACCGACGGCCATGAACACGCGGCAGACGCCGTCGACGCCGGTGCCGCGGCGCTGCTCGTCGACCACGAGCTACCGATCCCGGTGCCCCAGATCGTCGTGGCCGACACCCGCGCGGCGATGGCCCTCGCCGCGGCCGCATGCTGGGGATCGCCCAGCCTCGAGCTGGCCGTCGTCGGTGTCACGGGGACCAACGGCAAGACCACCGTGGTCAGCCTCGTCGACGGCATCCTGCGCGGCGTCGGGTCTCCGGCCGAGGTCATCGGCACGCTCACCGGGGTGCGCACGACTCCGGAGGCGACCGACCTCCAACCGCTCCTGCGCGACGCGGTCGACCGCGGGGTCGAGGTCGTCGCGATGGAGGTGTCGTCGCACGCGCTCGAGCTGCACCGTGTCGACGGCATCCGATTCGCGGTGACGGCCTTCACCAACCTCGGCGTTGACCACCTCGACTTCCACGGCACCCAGGAGCGCTATTTCGAGGCGAAGGCCCGCCTGTTCGACACCGCTCGCTCCGACGTCGCCGTCGTCAACGTCGACGACGTGCGAGGTCGGCTGCTCCGTGACGCGGCGCCGGCGGATCGGCCCGTGGTGGGCTGCTCGATCGAGGACCTCGACGACGTCGTCATCGGACCCACCGGGAGCGGCTTCACGTGGCGCTCCCAACGCGTGTCGCTGCCGCTGGTCGGCCGCTTCAACGTGTCGAATGCGTTGATCGCGGCGGAGATCTGCGTGGCGCTCGGCCACGATCCCGAGGCCGTCGCACCGGCGCTCAGCGCCACGGCCGCCCCGCCGGGCCGCCTCGAGCCGGTGGTCGCGGGACAGCCCTACGAGATCTTCGTCGACTATGCCCACACCCCCGATGGGCTGGCTGAGGTCCTGGCGACGGCGCGGGACCTCACGAGCGGCCGGTTGATCGTCGTCTTCGGTGCGGGCGGTGACCGTGACACCTCGAAACGCCCGCGGATGGGGGAGGTCGCGTGCCGACTGGCGGACGTGGTCGTGATCACGTCCGACAATCCGAGGTCCGAGGACCCGTCGGCCATCATTGCGGCCGTGAGAGCCGGATGTGTCGAGGGCGAACCAGTGACGGAGATCGACCGCAGGACCGCCATCGGCGTCGCGCTCGACGCCGCCGGACCGGGTGATGTGGTGGTCATCGCCGGCAAGGGCCACGAGGTCACGCAGACGATCGGGGAAAGGATCCTGGACTTCGACGACCGCGTGGTCGCCAGGGCGCTCCTCGCCGATCGTGGGTGGGTGGGCCCGGGCGGGGCCGACAGCCCCGCCGCAGGCGGAGCGGGAGGTCCCCTGTCGTGATCCGGATCTTCGTCGCCGCGGGCATCGCCCTGGTGGTGTCGCTGGTCGGGACGCGTCTGTTGATCCGGCTCCTCACCAAGCTCGAGCTCGGCCAACCCATCCACGAGGACGTGCCCGAGGGACACACGACCAAGGCCGGCACCCCCACGATGGGTGGCCTCGCGATCGTGGTCGCGCTGGTGATCTCCTACGTCGTGTCGTGCTGGCTGCGAGGCATCTACACGACCCGCGGGATCCTCGTCGTCCTCGCCATCGCGGGCGCGGGCCTGGTCGGCCTGGTCGACGACTGGATCAAGGTGCGCGACGAGCGGAACCTGGGGCTGGGCAAGAACGCCAAGCTGCTCGGCCTGTCCGCCGTCGCGATCACGTTCGCCGTCGTGCTCGTGACCCAGACCCAGCAGCACACCGAGCTCAGCTTCACGAGGTGGGACTCGGTCGGGTGGCAGCTCGGCAAGTGGGCCTGGGCGGTCGCGGCGGTGCTGTTGATCCTCGGCTCGTCGAACGCGGTGAACCTGACCGACGGTCTCGACGGTCTCGCCGCAGGGTCGGCGATCTTTGCCTTCAGCGCGTTCGTGGTGATCGGGTTCTGGTCGTACCGGAACCGGGACATCTACGACCTCGTACAGGGACTCGACCTCGCGGTGATCGCGGCGGCGATGGTGGGGGGGTGCGCCGGCTTCCTGTGGTGGAACGCGGCCCCGGCTCGGATCATCATGGGGGACACGGGATCCCTCGCGATCGGCACCGCACTCGCGTGCCTCGCGCTCACGATGAACACGATCCTGTTGCTCGGGGTGATCGGCGCGCTCTTCGTCGCCGAGACCCTGTCGGTCATCATCCAAGTGGCGTCGTTCCGCACGACCGGACGCCGCGTGTTCCGGATGGCGCCGATCCATCACCACTTCGAGCTGCTCGGGTGGCCCGAGACCACGGTGGTCATCCGCTTCTGGATGCTGTCGGCCATCTTCACCGCCGCCGGCATCGGGCTCTACTACTACGACTACCTCGACGTCACCGGGACGCTGTCGCGATGAACGCTCTCCTGCGAACGCTGTCGCGATGAACGCTCTCGCGCGAACGCTGTGCCGATGAAGGCGACGCCGCTCGAAGAGAAGCGCTTCCTGGTGTTCGGCCTGGGGATCACCGGTCGGGCCGTGGCGCGAGCACTCGCCTCCAGGGATCTGGGGGTGGTGCTCGCCGACGACCGTCCGGACCCGGCCGCGGTCGCGCTCGCCGACGAGCTCGGCGTCGAGCTGCACGGAGGTGACGGGCCGCCGGACGTCGATGAGCTGCTGGGCAGGGTCGACGCCGTCTTGCCCACTCCCGGGCTGCCCGACGGTCATCGTCTCATGAGCGCTGCGGCCGCCGGCGGGGTGCCGATCCTCGACGAGCTCGACCTCGCCGCGGCGTGGGACGACCGACCCCTGGTCGCCATCACCGGCACCAACGGCAAGACGACGGTCACCACCCTCGTGACCGATGCGTTGCGACGATCGGGGATGGCGGCGACCGACGCCGGCAACACCGAGACCCCGCTGGTCGAGGCGCTCGACGACCCGACCGTCGAGGTGTTCGTCGTGGAGGCGTCGTCGTTCCGACTGGGTCACGCCCGGCACGTGGCGCCCAGGGTCGGCACCTGGTTGAACTTCGCCCCGGATCACCTCGACGTCCATTCGTCGATGGAGGCCTACGAGGACGCGAAGGCTCGCATCTGGCGCGACCAGTCCCCGTCGGACCTGGCGGTGGCGAACCTCGACGACCCGGTCGTCATTCGACATGCCACCGGGCCGGCGCGGGTGGTGACCTTCGGTATCGAGGACCGCGATCGCGCCGACCATCACCGTGCTGACTACCGCGTGGTGGGCGAGACGCTCGTCGGCCCTGATGGCGACATCGTCGACGCGGGGGCCCTCGTCCGGTCGCTTCCCCACGATCTCGCCAACGCGCTCGCCGCGGCCGCCACCGCGCGCGGCGCCGGGGCCACGACGACCGCGACCCGCGAGGCGCTGATCGGGTTCCGCGGGCTCTCGCACCGCGTCGAGCTCGTCGCGGAGCTCGATGGTGTCGCGTGGTACGACGATTCGAAGGCGACGGTCCCCCATGCGGTCGGTGCCGCGGTGGGAGGCTTTCGCTCCGTGGTGCTCATCGCCGGAGGCAGGAACAAGGGGCTCGACCTCTCGGTGCTCGGTTCCCTCGCTCCACCGGTGCGCGCCGTGGTGGGCATCGGTGACGCAGGCGCCGAGGTGGTCGAGGCGCTCGGCCATCTGCCCCATGCCACCGCCACGTCGATGGCCGAGGCCGTGGAGGCGGCCGCGGGCCTCGCTCGAGACGGCGACGTCGTGTTGCTCTCACCGGGTTGCACCTCGTTCGACTGGTACGGCGGCTACGCCGAGCGCGGCGACGACTTCGCCCGCCTGGTGCGCGCGCGGGCCGCAGGAGCCGGAGGCGTGTCATGAGGACGGCCCGTTCGTGAGCACCATCGAAGGGCAGGTGCGCGACGTCCAGGTCGGGCGTCGAGGACGCGGGAACAAGGCCGGTCGTGGCACGCGGGGCCGATTGGCCATCGTGCGTGACGTGCGGACCTCCGCCACCCCGTTCTGGGTGCTGCTCTCGGCGATCGTCGCGCTCTGCCTCATCGGGCTCGTGTTCGTGCTGTCGGCGTCGTCGGTGAAGGCCGAGCACGCGCTCGACACGCCCTGGTACTTCTTCTTCCGTCAGGCCATCTCACTCGTGATCGGCGCGTGCGTCGCGTACGTCGCGTACCGGATCGACTACCACGTGTGGGTCCGATTCGGCCCGCTGGTGCTGCTCGTCGCGCTGGGGTTGCTGGTCGCGGTGCTCACACCCCTCGGTGACGAGGTCAACGGCGCGAGCCGATGGCTCGGTCCCGACCTCGTCGGGTTCCAGCCCTCCGAGCTGGCGAAGCTCGGCATCGTGTTGTGGCTGGCCGGGCTGCTGGCACGCCGCGAGGCCGAGGCTCGTGACTGGCGTCGGACGGTGGCGCCCGCCCTGCTGATCGTCGGTGTGGTGGCCGGGCTGATCGTGGCCGAGCCCGACCTGGGCACGACGCTGCTCGTGGTCTCGGTCGCGTTCGTGATGCTGGTCGTGGTCGGGTGCCGGCTCGACGTGTTGGCCGTCGTGCTCATCCCGGCGTCGTTGCTGGCACTGCTGTTCTCGATGCAGGGCTTCCGCGGTGGGCGGATGCGGGCGTTCCTCGACCCCTGGGCGCACGCCGACAACTGGGGGTTCCAGACCCTCCAGTCGCAGGTGGGGCTCGCGTCCGGTGGGCTGTTCGGCGTCGGCCTCGGCCAGAGCCGCGCCAAGTGGGGCTTCCTGCCGGAGGCCCACACCGATTTCATCTTCTCGATCATCGGTGAGGAGCTGGGCCTCGTCGGATGCACCGTCGTCATCGGGCTGTTCATCGCGGTCGTCGGTGCGGGAGTGCTCGCCGGCCGTCGAGCGCCCGACACGGAGGGCATGCTCGTCGCGGTGGGGATCAGCTCGTGGATCGGCATCCAGGCGCTCATCAACATCGGCGTGGCGGTCGGCGCGCTGCCGAACAAGGGCATCACCCTGCCGCTCGTCAGCTATGGCGGCTCGTCACTCATCATGTCGCTGCTCGCCACGGGGATCCTGCTGAACGTGGCACGGCATGCCGCCAACAAGCCCATCGCGAGCACCCGCGGCGCGCGTGCAGCCAGCACCGCGCGCGGAGCGCGCAAGGCCGGCACCGCGTCCTCGCGCCGCGCCGGAGCCGTCACGTCGCGTCGGCCGTGACCGCTGGGGAGGCACCGCAGTGAGTCGCCCACCGGGGGAGCTGCGAGTCGTGATCGCCGGCGGCGGTACCGGCGGCCACGTCATCCCCGGTCTGGCGATCGCCGGGGCGCTCGTCGATCGCGGCGTGCCCGACGGTTCGGTCCGCTTCATCGGCTCGGCCCGGGGGATCGAGGCCCGGCTCGTGCCCGAGGCGGGCTTCGCGATCGAGCTGCTCCCGGGTCGTGGGATCCAACGCCGCCTCACCCTCGAGAACCTGGGAGCGATCTGGGGATTGATCCGCGCCGCGATCATGGCGCTCACGTCGTTGCGACGTGACCGCCCCCACGTGGTGGTTTCCCTCGGCGGCTACGCCAGCGTCGCCGCGGCGTTGTCGGCGATCGCGCTGCGAATCCCCGTCGTGGTGACCGAGCAGAACGCGCGAGCCGGTGCGGCCAATCGCCTCGTGGGGCGCTTCGCGGCCGCGTGCGCCGTTCCCTTCGACACCACCGACCTGCCGAGGGCGGTCGTGACGGGTAACCCGGTGCGCCCCGAGATCCTCGAACTCGCCCAGGACCGCGACCGCATCACGGCGCGGGCCGCGCTCGACGTGCCGGAAGCCAACACGCTCGTCGTCGTGTTCGCCGGCTCGCTCGGCGCGACCTCGATCAACACCGCGATTGTCGGTCTCGCCGAGGAATGGGCCCATCGCGGCGACCTCACGATCCACCACGTCCTGGGCGCTCGCGACTGGGACCGGCTCGACCGGCCGCGGCTCGGGGGAGGCTCGCTCGACTACCGGGCCGTTCGCTACGAGGAGCGCATGGACCTGGCCCTCGCCGCCGCGGACCTCGCGGTGTGCCGTTCCGGAGGTACCACCGTCGCGGAGCTGGCGGTGGTGGGGGTGCCGGCGGTGCTCGTCCCGTTCCCCCGGGCGCCCCGCGACCACCAGACCGCGAACGCGATGCCACTGGTGGAGGTGGGCGCGGCGGTGCTCGTGCCCGACGCCGAGTGCACGACCCCGCGCCTGGTCGACGAGGTCGGTCGGCTGCTCGCGACCGGATCGTTGCCCGAGATGGCCGCCGCGGCCAAGGGCCTCGGGCGTCCGGACGCCTCGGACCGAGTTGCGGAGCTGGTGATGCGTAGTGCCGGCTGAACTGTCGCAGACGCCCGCGGTCGACCTCCGGGAGAGGCCCATGCGGGTGCACGTCGTGGGGGTGGGCGGTGCCGGCATGAGTGCCATCGCCGCGGTGCTGGTGGGGATGGGACACCAGGTGTCGGGCAGTGACCTTCGCGACACACCCGCGCTCGACCGCCTCCGCGAGCTCGGGGTGCGGGTCGAGATCGGTCACGACGCCGCCCACCTCGGTGATGCCGAGCTGGTGACGATCTCGACCGCGGTCCCGGCCACCAACCCCGAGGTGGTCGCCGCCAACGAGGCCGGTCGGCCCGTGCTGCGCCGGGCGGAGATGCTGGCGTCGATCTGCGCGACCCGTTCGACGGTCGCCGTCGCCGGCACCCATGGCAAGACCACGACCTCGTCGTTGTTGGCGCTGGCCCTCCGCGGCGCCGGCCTCGATCCTTCCTTCATCATCGGTGGGGAGGTACCGGATCTCGACGGCGGCGCCCACTGGGGCGAGGCCGACCTGTTCGTCGTCGAGGCCGACGAGAGTGACGGCACCTTCCTCGAGCTGTCCCGTCACTCGGCGATCGTCACGAACCTCGAGCCCGACCACCTCGAGCACTACGGAGGCTTCGACGGCCTCGTCGCCGCGTTCGAGCAGTTCGTCGTCGACACCCCGGGGCCGGTGGTGATCTCGGCCGATGACCCGCTCGCATCGCAGCTGGCAGCGCGGGTGGGGGACTCGGTCGGGCGAGCAGTCGTCACCTACGGGACCGACGAGGGATCGGACCATCGGATCGAGGCCCTGGAGGTCGATCGCCACGGGTCACGGTGGACGGTTCGCGGCCCCGGCGGTTCGGTCGAGGTGAACCTGCCGATGCCGGGCGAGCACAACGCCCGGAATGCCACCGCGGCGATCGCCATGGCGGTCGAGCTGGGCGCCGACCTCGCCGCCGCTGTCGACGCCCTGGCGAGCTATCGGGGCATCGCCCGGCGGTTCGAGCCGCGGGGTTCAGCCCGAGGGGTCGAGTTCGTCGACGACTACGCGCACCTCCCCACCGAGGTCCGCGCCGCACTCGCGACGGCGCGCCGAGGTGGGTACCGACGTGTCGTGTGCGTGTTCCAGCCGCACCGCTACAGCCGCACCGAGGCCCTCTGGCGCTCCTTCGCCGACGCGTTCGACGACGCCGAGGTGTTGGTCGTGACCGACGTGTACTCCTCAGGGGAACCCCCACGGCCCGGCATCACCGGAAAGCTGATCCTCGACGCGGTCCTCGATGCACGTCCCCACCGCCGGGCGGTCTACCTGCCGCGTCGCGAGGACCTCGTCGCCCACCTGCCGGGCATGTTGCGCCCGGGCGACCTGTGCCTGACCCTCGGCGCCGGTGACCTCACGACGTTGCCCTCCGCACTCATCGCCCGGTTGGGCCATGACCCGGGGACGGAGCCGACGTGAGTCGCCCCGCAGAGCTCGACGCGGTCGCCGGCGACATGGGGTCCGCACTCGGGCGTGTCGTGGAGCGGGACCGCCCCCTCGGCCCGCTGACCACCTACCGGGTCGGGGGACCGGCCTCGGTCTACGTCCGCGTCGAGGACGACGCTGAGCTCGCCGCCGTGGCGGGCGTGCTCGGCCGGGCTCCCGGCGTCGCCGTGATGGTCGTGGGCCGCGGGTCGAACCTGCTCGTCGCCGACACCGGGTTCGCTGGTGTCGCCCTGCAGTTGGGTGACGCGTTCGCCGGGCTCGAGTTGCCCGATCCGGACGCGACCGAGCCCGTGGCCCGCGCCGGTGGGGCTGCCTCCTTGCCCGCCGTCGCCCGCCAGTGCGCGGCAGCCGGGTGGCGGGGCTTCGAATGGGCGGTCGGGGTTCCCGGCTCGATCGGCGGTGCGGTCCGGATGAATGCCGGCGGCCATGGCTCCGACATGGCCGCGAGCATGGTGAGGGTCCGCGTCCTGAGCCTCCGAGGCGGGGAGGATGAGGTGGTGCCGACCGCCGATCTGGACCTGTCGTATCGCCATTCGCGGGTCGCATCGGATCAGGTGGTGGTCTGGGCCGAGCTCGTGCTCACGGCCGGCGACCCCACCGACGCGGGTCGCGAGATCGACGAGGTCGTCCGGTGGCGGCGCGAGCACCAGCCGGGCGGTCAGAACGCGGGCTCGGTCTTCACGAACCCGACGGGAGACTCCGCGGGTCGCCTCGCCGACGAGGCCGGGTGCCGGGGCCTGCGCTTCGGGTCGGCCGAGGTTTCCACGAAGCACGCCAACTTCATCCAGGCCGACGGCGGCGGCAGTGCCGACGATGTGGTCGCAGTGATGCTCGAGGTGCAGCGCCGGGTGCAGGAGACGTCGGGGGTCCGACTGGTCGCCGAGACCCGGTTGGTCGGATTCGAGCCGGAAGTCATCGCGTCGTTGGTGGGAACGGCGCCCGGAGGTTCGAGCGAATGACCGGAACTCTCGTCGATCCACCGCTGTTCGATGCCGCCGAGCTCGACGGGGAGGTCGAGCCTCGCTTCCGAATCCGGCGGGTCGAGGTTCGCAAGGCCGAGCGCCGCCGGCGACACCGACTCGTCATCATGGTCCTCGCGGTGATGCTCCTGGTCGGTGGTGCCGTCCTGGCCCTCTACTCGCCACTCCTCGATGTGGACCACCTCGACATCGAGGGTCTGCGCCACCTCGACGCGTCGACCGTCGGCGCGGCCAGCGGCATCGCCGAGGGCCAGCAGATGGTGGATCTCAACACGGAGGCCGCCATCGACGCGATCTCGGCGCTGCCCTGGGTCCAGCGGGTGACGGTGACGCGGCGTTGGCCCGATACGGTCGAGATGCGGGTCGTGGAACGCCGTCCCATCGCCCGGGTGACCGTGCGGCCGGCCGACCCGGACCCTGCCGCCCCTCCGGCTGTCGAGGCGACCGCGAGCACGGCCCCGCCGGTGCTGGTGGTCACCACTGACGCCACCGTCGCCGGCGGCGAGACGCCTCTGGACGCCCTGTTGCCCCTGGTCGTCGTCGATGCCACCACCGCGGTCACGGTCGGGCAACGCCTCCCGGAGGCGGTCGCCCGGGGGATCCAGATGGTCGGGGCACTGCCGGCGAGCATCGCCTCGCGGATGGTCGGGGCCGCGATCGACGCGGACGGCGCCGTCGAGGTGCAGATGGCCGACGAGGCTCGGCTGATGCTCGGGACCGGCGACGACGTGGAGGCGAAGTTCGTCGCCGCCGAGTCGATCCTGGGTGGCTCCGTGGTGCTGAATTCCATCGAACGTATTGACGTCAGAGTGCCGTCGGCACCGGTCATCGCCCGTCGCGCGGGGTCCCGGTGACCCGTGGAGCCGGGTCGAACGGGTCACGCGCATGGTCGACCCTGTACGAGAGGTTCACCTAGGATGAACCTTTGCATGAGATCCAGTGCGCGCTGGATCCCCCAGTCCTGACCTCGACCACCGGGAGGGTCCTGCACCCATGGCGCACAACCCGCAGAACTACCTCGCCGTCATCAAGGTGGTCGGCATCGGGGGTGGCGGTTGCAACGCCGTCAACCGGATGATCGACGCCGGCCTGAAAGGTGTCGAGTTCATCACGATCAACACCGACGCGCAGGCGTTGCTGATGTCCGACGCGGACGTGAAGCTCGACATCGGCCGTGAGGTGACCCGAGGCCTGGGAGCAGGATCGGATCCCGAGATCGGCAAGAAGGCCGCGGACGACCATCAGGCCGAGATCGAGGAGGTCCTTCGGGGCGCCGACATGGTGTTCATCACGGCCGGCGAGGGTGGCGGCACCGGAACCGGCGGTGCCCCTGTGGTGGCCGAGGTCGCCAAGGAACAGGGAGCGTTGACGATCGGCGTGGTGACACGACCGTTCGCCTTCGAGGGTCGTCGTCGTTCGGTCCAGGCCGACCAGGGCATCGCCAAGCTCAAGGAGAAGGTCGACACCCAGATCGTCATCCCCAACGATCGACTCCTGTCGGTCGCGAACGACAAGACGTCCATGCTGTCGGCGTTCAAGATGGCCGACGAGGTGCTCCTGCAAGGAGTGCAGGGCATCACCGACCTGATCACGACCCCCGGCCTCATCAACACCGACTTCGCCGACGTGAAGATGATCATGCACGACGCCGGCTCCGCGCTCATGGGCGTCGGGTACGGCAGCGGCGACAGCAGGGCGGTCAACGCTGCACGTCAGGCCATCTCGTCCCCATTGCTCGAGTCGGCCATCGACGGGGCGCGGGGAATCCTGTTGAACATCTGCGGTGGCAGCGATCTGACCTTGTTCGAGGTGAACGACGCCGCGACGGTGATCCACGAGGTCGCGCATCCCGAGGCGAACATCATCTTCGGCGCCGTCATCGACGACGAGATGGGCGACGAGGTCCGGGTCACGGTCATCGCCGCCGGGTTCGAGCGCTGGGACGACGGACGCAAGAAGTCTGCACCCCCGTCGTCGTTGTCGAACGTCCTCGACGGCGACATCGACGTGGCCGACGTCTTCGCGGAGGGCGACGAGGAGGACATCCTCGGCGATGGCGACGACGACTTCGACGTCCCGTCCTTCCTGAAGTAGCGCGTCCTTGATGGCCTCGTCGCCTCTGCTCCTCGCCTGACTTGATGGCCTCGTCGCTTCGGCTCGGGCTCGCCCTTCGGGCTTCTTTGCCTGCACTCCTCTGCGGGGCTTCCTCGCCTCTGCTCCTCGGCTAGGGCCCGCGATGGCGGTGGTGCGTCACGCGTTCACCACCGCCGCCGACGGTGACTTCGCGATCGACAGCGATCCGGACGGGCTCGCCGAGCGTCGCGGAGCGATCGCAGCGGCCCCGTGGACCTGGCTGCGTCAGGTGCACGGCGCGGAGGTCGTGGTGGTCGGCGCCCCTGGCGACCACGCCGGCGCGGAGGCCGACGCGGCGGTGACGGGCGTTCCCGGAGCGGCGCTGGCCGTGCAGACGGCCGACTGCGCTCCCGTGCTGTTGTGGGGTGACGGGCCGACAGGTCCCGTGATCGGTGCCGCCCACGCAGGCTGGCGCGGGCTCTACGAGGGCGTGCTCGAGAACACCGT
>DATEEV010000117.1:0-10354 GCA_035281005.1 Microthrixaceae bacterium
GCGGCCGAGGTGGCCGCCGCGCTCGGCGTGGCGAAGCGGAACTACGAGGCGGCCAAGGCCGAGCTCGAGGCCGCCCGCGCCGAGGCCGACGACCACGAGCGCCGCGACGCCGAGCACGCCAGGAGCGCTCGTGAACAGGAGGCCGCCGGCGACACCGCCGCTCCCGGCGCTCGCGGCGGGGGGTCGGCGGCAGCGACCCGCTCGGCGCGGGCTCGTCGAGAGGCGCGTGAGCGTGACCGCGGCCTGCTCGAGTGGTGCGTGCTCGCCCGAATGGCACAGCAGCGATCGCTGAGCTTCGTGGGGTCGGTCCCGCTCGTCCTCGACGATGCATTCGCGAACTGGCCTCACGAGGACCTCGGCGAAGTGCTCGAGCGTTTGCAGCGAATGAGCGACGTGATCCAGGTGATCGTGCTGAGTGACGACGTCGACCTGTTGCGCTGGGCCCGCGACCTGGGTCGCGATCGTGCCGCCGTGCTCGACCTCGCCACGATCTGAGTCGCTCTCCCCTCATCGGGAACTCGTACCCTGAGCGGGTGCCCGCTGCGGACCCGTTCTCCAGGCTGACCGTCGGGGTCGACGTCGGCGGCACGAAGATCCTGGCAGTCGTGGTCGACGACCGAGGCGACGTGTTGGGCAGCTGTCAGGCAGCGACGCCCGACGCGGCGGTCATGCTGGTCGCGTCGATCGGTGATGCTGTCGACTCGGCGGTCGTCGATGCCGGCGAGGCCGCGGCGGGGATCCCCCTCGTCTCGATCGGCCTGGGGCTGCCCGGGTTCCTGTCCCTCGACGGCGTGGCCCGGCAGGCTCCGAACCTGCCTGCCGCGGTGGGCCTCGACATCGGGTCGACCCTCCGTGAGCGCTTCGGGGTGCCAGTGGTCGTCGAGAACGACGCGAACTGCGCGGCCTGGGCGGCCTACCGCCTCGATGCCCCGGAGGCCCGCTCGGTCGTCGCCGTCACCTTCGGCACCGGGATCGGTGGCGGCTTCGTCGTCGAGGGCGAACTGCTCCGCGGCGCCCACGGCTTCGCCTCCGAGCCCGGCCACATGATCGTGCAGGCCGACGGGGACCAGTGCGTGTGCGGGCAGCAGGGATGCTGGGAGGTCATGGCTTCGGGGCGCGGCCTCGGCCGCATGGCGCGCCGTGCCGCGACCACCGGCCGCGCGCCGGGTCTGCTCGAGGCGGCCGGCGGCGATCCGGAGCAGATCGACGGCCGGATGGTCACCCAGCTCGCGCGCGGCGGCGACCAGCACGCGGCCGAGATCCTCGACACCTATGCGTGGTGGGTCTCGGTCGGTCTGGTGAACCTCGTGAACCTGCTCGACCCCGACGTGGTCGTGCTCGGGGGCGGAGTGGTCGCCGACGGCGAGGTGTTCATGAGCCGGGTTCGTGCCGCGGTCGCGACGCACCGGACCTTCGTCGAGGGCCGTCACACGCCGATCCGGGTGTCGAGCCTGGGACCGCGCGCCGGGGCGGTGGGCGCAGCGTTGCTCGCCCGCCGCGTCGTGTGAGGGGATCGTCTGACCGCCGGGTGCGAATCTCGCATCGAGGCAGGGGAGGTGCACCGGTAGGGTTGGAAGGCCATGGAGTTCCGCCGCATCACGTCGCTTCCGCCCTACGTGTTCACGATCATCGATTCCCTGAAGGTCGAGGCCCGACGCGCCGGCGAGGACGTGATCGACCTCGGGTTCGGCAACCCTGATCTGCCGTCGCCCGACATCGCGGTGGAGAAGCTGGCCGAGGCGGCGCACAACACGCGGAATCACCGTTACTCGGCCTCGAGAGGGCTCCCGAAGCTTCGCGAGGCGATCGCCGGGTACTACCAGTACCGCTTCGGCGTGACGCTCGACCCCGACACCGAGGTGATCAACACCATCGGGGCCAAGGAGGGCTTCAGCCACCTGATGTGGTGCCTGCTCGGTCCGGGCGATGCCGCGCTGGTCCCGTCGCCGAGCTACCCGATCCACATCTACGGGCCGCTCCTCGCCGGTGCGGATGTCCGCGAGCTGCCGATGATCGCCGGCGCGGAGCAGTTCTTCGACGCCATGGTCGATCGCTGGCAGTACTCATGGCCCAGGCCCCGCGTCATCGTGTTGTCGTTCCCGCACAACCCGACCACGACCTGTGTCGACCTCGACTTCTTCCAGCGGGTGGTCGACTTCGCTCGTGAGAACGGCGTCGTGGTGGTCCATGACAACGCCTACGCGGACCTGGGCTTCGACGGCTACCGGCCCCCATCGATCCTCCAGGCCGAGGGCGCGAAGGAGTGCGCGGTCGAGCTCTACTCGATGACGAAGAGCTTCTCGATGGCAGGTTGGCGCGTCGCGTTCATGCTCGGTAACAGCGAGGTGATCGCGGCGCTCGCCAAGCTGAAGAGCTACCTCGACTACGGCACCTTCCAGCCCATCCAGATCGCGGCGACGGTGACGATCAACGAGTCGCCCGACTACCCGACCGAGGTCAGCCATGTGTACCAGACCCGGCGTGACACCCTCTGTGACGGGTTGAACCGCATCGGCTGGGAGTTGGAGCCGCCGAAGGGCACGATGTTCGTCTGGGCGCCGATCCCCGAGCCGTATCGCGAGATGGGCTCGATCGAGTTCGCGAAGCACCTCGTGACCGACGCATCGGTTGCGGTGTCGCCCGGTGTCGGCTTCGGCCCGGACGGCGACGGACACGTCCGCTTCGCCCTGATCGAGAACGAGCAACGCACGGCCCAGGCCGTGCGCAACCTCCGCAAAGCCCTCATCAAACTCGGTTAGCCGCAGGCAGGAGCGCCAGCGACGCCGAGGACCAGCATCCGTGATCGCTTGCGATCCGGGGCCATCAAGCAGAGTTGGGCACTCCGATGCCGTGGAGGCAGAAGTCGACGACGGCCTCGGCGACGGCCTCGGGGTCCTCATGGCGGTGGTGCACGTACTCCATGGTGATCATCGACGACACCCCGAGCACCGCGTGCGCGAGGCGCTCGGGATCCTGATCGGGGATGCGACCCTCCGCGATCGCGTCCTTCAGGTGCGCCACCGCGTCGTTGACGAGCGTGGAGCGGCCGGCGCGCATCGCCCGAACGAACTGCTCGTCGGTCACCGCGAACTCGAAGAGCTGGAACAGGTCGGCGTGTTCGGAGGCCCAGGACACCGCGGCCCGGATGCCGAGCTCGATGCGACGCACCGGATCGGGCTCCTCGGAGATCTCCCGCTGCTGGCGCCGCCGCATGTCGGTCTGGGCCTCACGGAGGATCTCCACGAACAGCTCGTCCTTCGACGAGAAGTACCAGTAGAAGACGCCCTTGCCGACCCCGAGCTCGTCGACGATGTCGGCGACCGACGTGGGGTGGTAGCCCTTGGTCGCGAACAGCCGAGTGGCACACCCGATGAGCTGCTCGCGGCGCTCCTGTCCCCTCGGGGTGAGGCGGCGTGTGGTCACCGGTTCAACCTACGGTCGACTTGACCGAACGGTCAAGAAACCTGGAGGGGTCCGAGATCTTGGTCACGCAGCCGTCCCGCGCTCGAAACCTTGCCGACATTTCCCCGACGGTACGTTGCGGGGCGTGGACCACGACGGACCCTGGATCGTGCGCGTATGGCTTCCGGACCGCCCGGGCGCGCTGGGCGCGGTCGCGAGCCGCATCGGCGCCGTGAGGGGTGATGTCATCGCGATCGACGTCCTCGAGCGAGGCGGTGGCCGTGCCGTCGACGAACTGACCGTGTCGCTGGCCGATCCGTCGTTGATCGACCTCCTCGTGACCGAGATCGGCGAGGTCGACGGCGTCGACGTCGAGCTCGTCCGCCCACACCACGGCGACGGCACCGACCGGGCGGTGCAGGCGCTCTCGGTCGCCCGGGAGCTCGTCGAGGTCCGCGATCCCCACGACCTGCTCCGCGTGCTGTGCCGCGATGTGTGCGAGCTCCTCGGCGCCGACTGGGTCGCCGCGGTCGACACGGATCACTCGTACCTCATGGCGTCGGCGGGCGCGGCTCCTGACGAGGGATGGCTCGTCGCGTTCGTCGGCGGTCTGGAGGCGGACCAGGGGGTCGTCGACGAGCTCGCGTACAGCGTCCTCGACAGCTCGGTGCGGGGCTTCGTGGTCGTGTCGCGGCGATCGGTGCCGCTACGCGGCGTCGAGCGGGCGACCCTCGACGAGCTGGTCGCCATCGCCCAGCGCCGTCTGGCCGATCTGGCCCCGACCTGACGGTTCAGTTCGCCCAGCCGCGCGACCGTTCGACGGCGCGGAGCCACTGGGCGTGGGCGGCGTCGAGCTCGGCGCGGTCTCCGCCCGGCTCCACGCGGCGATCGACCAGCCAACGCTGCGAGACCTCGTCGACCCGTGACCACACGCCCTCCGCGAGGCCCGCCAGATAGGCGGCCCCGAGTGCGGTGGTCTCGGTGATGCTCGGCCGGGTGACGGCGACGCCGAGCTGATCCGCCTGGAGCTGCAACAGCAGCTCCATCTGCGACGCCCCTCCGTCGACCCGCAGCTCGGTCAGCGCCTTTCCCGACGCCGCGACCATGGCGTCGACGACGTCGCGGGTCTGGAACGCCATCGACTCCACGGCAGCGCGAGCGATGTGGGCACGCGTGGAGCCGCGCGTCAATCCGAGGATCGTGCCTCGGGCCCACGGGTCCCACCAGGGCGCCCCGAGACCGGTGAACGCCGGGACCATCACGACGCCGCCGGTGTCGGGAACCGACTCGGCCAACGGCCCCGTCTCGGCCGCGTCGTCGACGATGCCCAGCCCGTCACGGAGCCATTGCACCGCGGCGCCCGTCACGAAGATCGCTCCCTCGAGGGCGTACGACACCCCCGACGGCAGCTCCCACGCGATCGTGGTCAACAGCCCCTCGGTCGGCGGTGGGCAGGTGTCGCCCACGTTCATCAGCACGAACGACCCCGTCCCGTAGGTGTTCTTCGTCATCCCGGGCGTGAAGCACGCCTGGCCGAACAACGCAGCCTGCTGATCGCCCGCGACGCCCGACACCGGAACGCCCGCTCCCGCGGCACAGCCGTCGATCGTGACGCCGAAGCGGCCCGAGGTCGGTCTCACCTCGGGGAGCGCGTCGGCAGGCACCCCGAGCAGCTCGCACAACTCGTCGGACCAGCGCCGCTCACGGATGTCGTAGAGCATCGTGCGACTGGCGTTCGACGGATCGGTGGCGTGGACCGCGCCGCCGGTCAGGTTCCACAGGATCCACGAGTCGATCGTGCCGAGAGCGAGGTTCGGGCTCACCTCGACACCGCCGTCGGTGAGGAGCCACTCGATCTTGGTGCCGCTGAAATAGGGGTCGAGCACCAGGCCGGTGAGCTCTCGGATCCGCGGCAGGTGGCCCGCCGCGGTCAGCTGCTCGCAGCGTTCCGCGGTTCGCCGGTCCTGCCACACGATCGCCCGATGGAGGGGCGCGCCGCTCCGGCGGTCCCACGCGACGATGGTCTCGCGCTGATCGGTGATGCCGATCGCGGCGACGGGTTGGTCCAGCGAGGCACAGAGCTCACCGAGCGTCGTCTGGACGGCCTCCCAGATCTCGACCGGATCGTGCTCGACCCACCCCGGCCGGGGGAAGTGCTGGGTGAACTCGCGGTAGGACCATCCCGCCGGCCGACCCGCCTCGTCGATCGCGAACGCGCGCACGCCGGTGGTGCCGGCGTCGATCGCGACCACCACCGCCATGTCGTCAGGATGCGGGCGCGGGGGTCTGGGGGCAGCGGCCGTCGGTCGAGCGCCGACGCTCGGCGACCTGCCCCACCGAATCAGGCTCGACGTTGGCCTCCCGCAACCAGTCGTCGGTCGGGAGCAGGGCGCGGAAGTCGCAGTCCATCACCCGCTCGACGTCGCCACGCGTCGAGGAGCTGACCCGCAGCGGGGTGCCTTCGATGCTGAACGTGAGCTCATTGATGCCCGGCAGCTCGGTCGCGGTGTAGACGAGCTGGCCGATGGCCTGCTGGCGGCTCGAGCCGACCACGTTCTCGAACTCCGACGACAGGTCGACGTTCAACACGTCGCCGTTCATCGTCGAGTCGAGGACCGTGGTGCCCTCCGGGAGCTGCGAGACCAGACCCGACGCGGATTCGTCGGGCGTGGGCACGCGGGTGAGCGCGTCGAGGACGGCGTCCGGGGTGCGCGCCGCGACCTCGCGACGAACCGGGACCAGCTGCCCGTCCAGCACCAGGTAGACGAAGGTCGAGCTGTCGCCGCCGGTCGCGGGCACCAGGTTCGCCTCGTCGGGGTCGTTCCTCGCTCCCATCGCCCGCGGCGTCTCGTCGAGGGGGATGCCACAGCCCACCGCACCGATCGCGACCAGCATCGCGCCGACGCCGACGGCCGCTCGACGGCGAAGGCCCTGGGCGGTCGGGCGGCGAGCTCGCGCCCGTTTCGTGCTCACGGCGAACCGGCCCGATCGCCGGAACCGCCGGATCCGGCTCGTGCGCCACCCTCGGCCGTGTCGGCCCCAGCGCTGTCGGCGTCACCACTGTCGGAACTGTCGGCCCGGGCTTCGTGCGCAGGCCGGTCGACCTGGATCACGTCATGCTGGCCCGTCGCGGTCACGACCTCGTCGAGCGGGGTCGGGTGATCCTCGGCGTCGGGCTCCTGACCGGGAGGGGGATCGATCAGCGGCAGCTCGAGGATGAAACGGGCGCCGGTGACGCCGTCGGTGCGTGGCTCGACCCAGACGCGACCTCCCTGCAGTCTCGCGTGCTCGGCGGCGAGGGCGAGCCCCAGTCCGACGCCCAGATCGCTGCCGCGGCTTCCGCCGAGCGTCCCGCGGTTGAACCGATCGAAGATCCGGTCCTGTTCGAGCTCGGGGACACCCGGGCCCTCGTCCTCGACGATGATCCGGGCGCTGTCGGGCGTCGGCTCGGCGCTGTCGTCGTCTCCGGGATCGGCCGGGGCGCGCTCGACGAGGATCCGCGTCGCGCCGTCGGCGTATTTCCGAGCGTTGTCGACGTAGTTGGCGATGATGCGCACCACACGTCGCTTGTCGCAGTAGACGATCGCCTGCTCCAGCGTGCTGTCGGCCTCGACCGGGATCGGGGTGGCCGACAGCGCCCGGACCACCATCCGGATCGTCTCGACCAGGGGCACCGGGTCGATCTCGAGCCGCACCGCACCCGCGTCGAAGCGCGAGATCTCCAGCAGGTCCTCGACCAGCTGCGTGAAGCGGGCCATGTCGGAGCTGAGCAGGTCGAGCGCGAGCTGGGCGCGCTCGGGCATCTCGTCGCGGGCGTTGCGCAGCACCTCGATCGAGGCGTTGAACGTCGTGAGCGGTGACCGCAGCTCGTGGGACACGTCGGACGCGAACCGCGCGTCACGATCGATGCGGTCCTGGAGCGCACCGACCATGTTGTTGAACGACGAGACCAGCGGAGCGAGGTCGGGATCGTCGGCCCACTCCGAGTACGGCAGTCGTGCGTCGAAGCGGCCCTCGGAGATGTCGGTTGCGACGTTGGCCATCTCTCCCAGCGGCTTGAGCACGCGCCGGCTCGCCGTCCATCCGAACACCGCACCGCTGACCGTGGCGAGGGTGGCGGCGAGCGCCACCGGGATCCGCAGGCCGTCGATGCTTCGTTCGATGTCGCGCAGCTGGTTGACCTCGAAGTAGGCGCCGTCCTCCTCCGGAAGCGGCACCCCGACCACGACCAACGTCTCGCCGTTGCTGCGATAGCGCATCAGTGCCGTGTCACGCTCCTCGAGGACCTGCTCGACGAGCGCATCAGGCACCGACGCCGCGCCGTACCGGGTGTCGAGGCTGATCGGCACGTAGGTGGCCGAGCCCTTGTCGCGGATGAGCACCGACGGGCGCCCGATCGTCGCGAGCGATCCGAACACCGTCTGCGCGTCGACGCCTTCGCGACCCACCTTGTCGGCGACCAGGCCCACGTTCACCTCGGCGCGGTCGGTGAGCTGGCGCTCGCGTTCGTTGAGCAGGTTGCGGCGCACGAGCACGAGCAGTGTCGTGATCAGCACCAGTGACACCACCACGGCACCCAGCGCGAACGTCGCCGCGATCCTGGCCCGGAGGCCGAGGTGGCCGAAGGTGCGGAACGAGCCCCGGGACGCCACGTCAGGGTTGGAGCTTGTACCCGAGGCCCCGGACCGTCACGACGTGACGCGGGTGGGCGGGGTCGACCTCGACCTTGGTGCGCAGGCGACGAACGTGCACGTCGACCAGGCGTCCGTCACCGAAGTAGCCGTGGCCCCAGACTCGTTCGAGCAAGGCCTCGCGGCTGAACACCCGGCCGGGGCTCGAAGCGAGCTCGACCAGCAGGCGGAACTCGGTCTTGGTGAGATGCGCCTGCTCGCCGTTGGAGGTCACCAGTCCTTCGTCGGGCACGATCTCGAGCTCGCCGAATCGCAGGCGGGACACGCCCGGCTCGGTCGACCGGGCCCGGCGCAACAGGGCCCGGATCCGGGCAGAGAGCTCCTTGGGGGCGAAGGGTTTGGTCAGGTAGTCGTCGGCTCCGGCCTCGAGCCCCGCGACGACGTCGTGGGTGTCGGCACGGGCGGTGACCATGATGATCGGGACGTCGCTCTGCCGACGGATCTGGCGGCAGACCTCGAACCCGTCGATCCCCGGCAACATGATGTCGATGAGCACGACGTCGGTGGGTGCTCTGCCGAAGGCGTTGATGGCATCCTCGCCGTTGGTGGCCTCGTCGACCTGCCAGCCCTCGTCCTCGAGCGCCAGCTTCACGGCCGTGCGGATGCGTTCGTCGTCCTCGACGGACAGGATGCGTGTACCCACGGGCGACATTCTCGCTCAGTCGGCCCGGTCGCGGCGGACAGGGTCCGCCGAGACCAGCGCGGCGAGCTCGTCCCAGCGCGCCGGATGGGCCGCGAGGATCCGACCATCGGGTCGCGGCGGACCTCCGTCGACGTCCGCGACCCTCGCCCCGGCCTCGCCGGCGATGACCGCCCCGGCGGCGAGGTCCCAGGCCGCGAGGCCCCACTCGTAATACGCGTCGACCCGGGCACAGGCGACCGAGCACAGGTCGATCGCGGCTGAGCCCATGCGGCGAATGTCGCGCACCGCGGGCAGGACCCGGGCGAGGGTCGCGGCCTGCGAGGAGCGTCGCTCGGCGGCATAACCGAACCCCGTCGCCAGCAACATCGCGCCGAGGGGCGGCGGAGGGCCGATCCTCAGGCGGCGGCCATTGCGAGTCGAGCCGGCACCAACGACGGCCACGAACTCGTCGCCGTGGGTCGGATCGACGACGACACCCACGCAGGGGGCTCCGTCGACCTCGACCGCGATCGACACGCCCCAGCCCGGGTGGCCGTACACGAAGTTGGTGGTCCCGTCGATCGGATCGACGATCCAGCGAACCCGCGCCGCCTCGTTCGGGATCGATCCGAGGCCGCCCTCCTCGCCGAGCACCTCGTCGTTCGGCCTCGCAGCCGCCACCGAGGCCCGGATCCTGGCCTCGACGGCGCGGTCGGCCGCGGTGACCAGATCGGTGTGGGTCGACTTGGTCTCGATCTCCAGCTCGCCGGCACGCTCATCGGCGCGCATGGCGACTGCGACCGCGGCAGCGTCACGGGCGATGCCCAGCGCCAGCGTCGCGATCGATTCGGCGTCAGGTTGCTCCACTCCGTGACCGTAGTGGTGGTCGCGGAGCGGTGGTGACGGTCGCACCAACGGGTCGCGTAGCGTCGGGACACGTGGCCCCCCGATCTCGTTCGCGCGCGCCGGCCGTGCCCGACTCCGCGCTCGCGATCTACGCCCAC
Organism: Microthrixaceae bacterium; assembly: GCA_035281005.1. Lineage (GTDB taxonomy): Bacteria > Actinomycetota > Acidimicrobiia > Acidimicrobiales > Microtrichaceae > DATEEV01. The sequence goes on from DATEEV010000117.1 coordinate 9,720, forward strand.
CCCGACGATGCCGAGCTGGCCTGTGCCGGGACGCTCGCGGCCTGGGCGGCCAAGGGCTGTCGGGTGTCGATCGTGTCGGTCGCGACCGGCGACAAGGGAGGTCCTCGACCCGATCCCGGGCTGGCCGAGCGACGGGCCGACGAGTCGTCCGCCGCAGCGCAGATCCTCGGCGCCGACTCGTGGACGACGCTCGGCCGCCGCGACGGCGAGTTCGACAACGACGTGGAGCTGCGCGGTCGGATCGTCGGGATCGTGCGAGAGCTGCGTCCTGCCGTCGTGTTGACCAGCGATCCCACCGCGACCTTCATCGGCGAGCACTACGTGAACCACCGCGACCACCGCGTGGTGGGATGGGCGGTGCTGGACGCTGTCGCGCCCGCGGCCTCGAGCGGTTCGTATTTCCCGGAAGCCGGGCCGCCCCACCGCGTGGCCGAGGTCCTCCTGTCGGGAACGCTGCAGCCCGACTGGTGGGTCGACATCTCGACGACGATCGACCAGAAGGTCGAGGCGCTGGCGTGTCATCGCAGCCAGCTGGTCGACGCCGATGCGCTCGGTGACGACGCGCTCGCCGGTGATGCCGAGCTCGTCGCCGAGGTGGTGCGGTATCGGGCGGCCAACGATGGCCGCGAGGGCGG
>DATEEV010000118.1:0-7749 GCA_035281005.1 Microthrixaceae bacterium
CTTCGACAAGGGCTTCTACGTGGCGCCCACGCTGTTGGTCGAGTGCACCAACCAGATGACCCCGGTCCGCGAGGAGATCTTCGGCCCGGTCGTCGTGGTCGTCCCCTTCGACGACGACGACGAGGCCATCTCGATCGCGAATGACAGCGACTTCGGGCTGTACAGCTACGTGTTCAGCGGCGACACCGGCCGGGCCTGGAACGTCGCGCAGCGACTCCGGTCCGGCAACGTCGGGATCAACTCACTCCAGCGCAACCACGAAGCCCCCTTCGGTGGCTTCAAGCAGTCGGGCGTGGGTCGCGACGGCGGAAGCTTCGGCCTTCACGCCTACAGCGAGCTCCAGTCCATCGTCTGGCCCGGATGAGCCGGGGTTACCCTCCGGTGATGAGAGGACTGGCCGCATGAGAGGACAGCAATGAGAGGAATCGTGTTCGACGGCACGTCGACGCAGGTGCGCACCGGCATCGAGGTGCGGGATCTCCGCGCCGGCGAGGTGCGGGTGAAGATCGAGGCCGCGGGTGTGTGCCACAGCGACGTCTCGGTGATCGACGGCACGATCATGTTCCCGACGCCGGTGGTGCTCGGCCACGAGGGCGCCGGCGTCATCACCCAGGTCGCTGACGACATCACGCACCTCAAACCCGGCGATCACGTCGTGTTGTCGACGCTCGGGAACTGCGGGCACTGCGCGGCGTGCGACCGGGGCAAGCCGACGTTCTGTCGCACGTCGCTCGGCAAGCTGACGCGGCCGTTCACCGTCGACGGTGAGAAGGCGTTCCAGTTCGCGAACACGTCGGTTATGGTCGAGGAGACCGTGGTGAAGGCCACGAGCGCGATCCCGATCCCCGACGACGTGCCCTTCGCCTCGGCCTCATTGATCGGATGCGGCGTGCTCACCGGTGTCGGCGCGGTGTTCAACCGGGCCAAGGTGTCCCACGGCGAGTCGGTCGTCGTGATCGGCGTGGGCGGCATCGGCCTCAACGTGATCCAGGGCGTGGCGCTCTCCGACGGGCTCCCGATCATCGCGGTCGACACCAACCCCGCGAAGGAAGCCTTCGCCCGTCAGTTCGGCGCCACGCACTTCATCTGCCCGACCGGGCCGGACTTCGATCTGGTCGAGGCGGTGAAGGAGATCCGTCCGAACGGCGTCGATCACGTCTTCGAGTGCGTCGGGTCGACGGCACTCATCAAGACGTCGACCGACCTGCTGGACTGGGGCGGTCAGCTCATCATGCTGGGCGTGCCGAAGATGGGCTCGGAGGCGAGCTTCGTCGTCAACACGATGTACAACGACAAGTCGATCATGGGATGCCGCTACGGATCGGCGAGGCCCCAGCACGACGTGCGCCTCATGGTCGAGCTGTACCAGGCCGGTCGACTGAAGCTCGACGAGCTCGTGACCTCGACCTATCCGCTCGAATCGTTCCAGACGGCCCTCGACGAGCTCCACGACGGCAAGCTCGCCCGCGGCGTGCTCGTGCTCGACTGATGCTCATGGTCGAGGCTTCCTCCGTTCAGGCTCGGTCGCTGGCGCTCCCTGCTTCACTGCGGAACCTCGAGCCTCGACACTGATGGGCTTCTCCGACGAGTACCGCGCTCTGGCCGCCAAGGTGTCGAACCGTGGGCGCTGGGGCGACGACGACCAGCGGGGCACGCTGAACCTCGTCGACGCGGCGGCCACGCTCCGCGGGGTTCAGGCGGCCCGGAAGGGCCTGACCTTCTCGCTGGCGGTCGAGCTGCGCGAGAACGGCGTGCAGATGGGCCAGCCCGCGGGCCGGTTCAATCCGATGCTCACGCCGACCTCGCTCAACGAGCGCGATCAGCACGCGCCGGGTATCTGGGAGGGCACCGACGACCTGGTGACGATGTCGACCTGCGCCGGAACGCACGTGGACGCGCTCTCGCACGTCGGGTACGACAACGAGCTCTACGGCGGACGTGACCAGCGCGAGACGGTCCGTGCCCGAGGCGGCGCCAAGGAGCTCGGGGTCGAACACGTCGGGCCGGTCGTGACACGCGGGCTGCTGGTCGACGTTCCCCGCACCCGCGGCATCGACGAGATGGAGCCCGGCGACCCGGTCACCGCCGACGATCTTCACGCGGCGATCGCCGCGGCGGGACTGACCGTCGAGCCCGGTGACATGGTGTGCGTCCGCACCGGCGACATCCGGCACTACCACCGCGGCGATCGCAAGCGCTATGCGATGGGCGTCGAGTGGAACACCTGTGGCCTCGGCGTGAGCTGTGTCGAGTGGTTCCGCGATCGTGACATCGCGGGAGTGTTCCTCGATTGCTACACCTACGAGGTCATGCCGCCCGAGCCGGTGCCGGGCAAGGACGTCAACTGGGACGACCTGATGGTCGTGCACCTCCTCCAACTCCGCGACATGGGGATGTTGCAGGGTCAGAACTGGGACTTCGAGGCGCTCGCGGAGGACTGCGCGGGCGACGGAGTCGCCGAGTTCATGCTGGTGGTGGCGCCCGAGCCGATCGTCGGCGCGACCTCGGGCCCGGTGCACCCGGTCGCGGTGAAGTAGGCGCTTCGGCACCAGCATCGAGCTGACCCTCGACCGAGGCCGACAAGATCACGCGACCACCAGCTTGACGACGAGCGGGGCCCGACCGTGACGACGGCAGGGCCTTCGTCGCTCACCGGGGTCCGCGTCGTCCGTAAACTGACGCCCCGTCAGGACGGACGACTTCGAGGGGGACACCCATGTTGGAAGGCCGCACGCTGTGGGAGCTGATCGACAAGCGGGTCGAGGCCACCCCCGACGCGCTGTTGGCCGTCGACGAGGACATGCGCACGATGACCTTCATCGAGCTCGCGACCGAGGCGGAGCGGGCCGCGGCCGGCCTGGCCAATTACGGCGTGAGCGCGGGGTCGGTCGTGTCGTGGCAGCTGCCGACGTGGCTCGAGTCGTTGGTGCTGGTGGCAGCGCTCAGCCGGCTCGGTGCGGTGCAGAACCCGATCCTGCCGATCTACCGCGAGCGCGAGGTGGGCTTCGTCACCAAGCAGGCCGACGCGTCGCTGCTGGTCGTGCCGAGCACGTTCGCCGGGTTCGACTTCGAGGCGATGGCCCGGGCGATGGCCGCGGAGAAGTCGGGCATGAAGGTGCTCGTCGCCGATCGGGCACTGCCGCAGGGCGACCCGGCATCGCTCCCGGCGATCGGTGACTCCGGCGCAGTCGCCGACGACGAGATCCGTTGGCTCTTCTACACATCGGGCACGACCGCCGACCCGAAGGGGGCCCGCCACACCGACGCATCGATCGCCGCGGTCGGCAAGGGGATGGGGGAGCGGCTCGCCCTGATCGAGGCCGACCGCGCCGCATTGGTCTTCCCGTTCACCCACATCGGCGGCATCACCTGGTTGTTCTCGTCGCTGCAGTTCGGGTCGTCGCTCATCCTGATGGAGTCGTTCCACCCGCAGCGCACCCCCGAGGTGCTGGCCCGCGAGAACGTGACCGTGGCGGGCTCGGGCACACCCTTCCACATGGCCTACCTGGCCTATCAGAAGGGCGAAGCGGCGCCGGTGTTCCCCAACGTGCGGTGCTTCCCCGGCGGCGGGGCGCCCAAACCGCCCCAGCTCGTCTATGACATGCGCGAGCTGTTCGACGCCCCGGTGCTGTCGGGCTACGGCCTCACCGAGGCGCCGATCCTGACCATGGCCTCGGTCGACGACGATGACGACGAGCTCGCGGTCAGCGAGGGCAAGGCGATGCCGGGGGTGGAGCTGCGCCTCGTCCGTCTCGACGGCGGCGTCGCCGGGCCGGGGGAAGAGGGTGAGGTCAGGGCCAAGGCGCCGCAGATGATGAAGGGCTACCTCGACAGCTCCTTGAACGCCGATGCGTTCGACGAGGACGGCTATTTCCGCACGGGCGACCTGGGCCGCCTCGACGAGGCCGGGAACCTGATCATCACCGGTCGCCTGAAGGACATCATCATCCGCAAGGGTGAGAACGTCTCGGCCAAGGAGGTCGAGGACATGCTCTTCACCCATCCGCAGGTCGCGGACGTCGCGGTCATCGGGGTGCCCGACGCGGACCGGGGCGAGATGGTGGTCGCGGTCGTGCAGACGGCCGAGGGCGCGGAACCGATCAGCAAGGGCGAGATGGTCGACTTCCTGAAGAACGAAGGGCTGATGATCCAGAAGCTCCCCGAGCGCCTCGAGCACCTCGAGGTCATCCCGCGCAATCCCTCGGGCAAGATCCTCAAGCACGAGCTCCGCGCCCGCTACAGCCCTGCTGATTGAGCCCAGACTGAATCACCCCGCCAGGCCGGGGAACCCGCCGGGCCGTGAGCGAATTCGGGCGTTCTGGGGCGAACGGCCTACCATCTGCCGGATCTGACGCACCGTCAGAAACGGAAGTCTGGAACCCGGTCGGTGGCCCTCGTTCGCCCCGACCCGACGTGGGAGCGAGAACACATGGGCATGCTCGACGGCAAGGTCGCGATCGTCACCGGGGCCGGTCACGGCATCGGCCGCGGTCACGCGATGGAGCTCGCGAAGCACGGCGCGCACGTGATCGTCAACGATCTCGGGGGCTCGGTGAAGGGCGAGGGGACGTCACGCGACGCCGACCTCACCGTCAAGATCATCGAGTCGCGGGGCGGGGTCGCGGCCCCGAACTACGCGGATGTGTCCGACTACGACCAGGCCGGCGAGATGGTCGAGCAGGCGCTGTCGGAGTTCGGCCGACTCGACATCCTGGTGAACAACGCGGGCATCGTGCGCGACGGCTCGATCTTCAACATGGCCGTCGAGGACTTCGACGCGGTGTTGAAGGTGCACGTGCGGGGGTCGTGGATCCCCTCCAAGCACGCGGCGCTGCACTGGCGGGCGAAGAACAAAGAGACCGGTGAGAAGGTCGGCGGTCGGATCATCAACACCGTGTCGGGCGCGGGCCTGGTCGGGAACTTCGGCCAGACGAACTACGCCCCGGCGAAGGCGGCGATCGCCAGCCTCACCCAGACCCTCAGCCTCGAGCTCTACAAGATCGGTGTGACCGTCAACGCCGTGGGCCCCGCCGGAGCGACGCGCATCACGGCCACCATGCCCGGTGCGCCCGACGTGATCGAGCCCGACGACCTGGGCGACGACGAGTGGAACCGGATGGACCCGGCGATCTCGTCACCGCTGGTGGCCTGGCTGGCCTCCGACGAGGCCGACCACGTCACGGGGCAGGTCATCCGGGCCGTGGCCGAGAACATCATCCTCATGCAGGGCTGGACCGACGGCGCGGCCATCAACAACGGCGGCAAGCGCTGGGACGCGACCACGCTGGGCATGCAGCTCGCCACCGACGTCTTCAAGACACGGACTCCCGGCCTGCGCTACTGATCTGGTCGTGGTCGTGCCTCGTGGTCAGGGGACCACGAGGCTGATCGGCCCCGTGGTGAACGACTCGGCGGTGATCGGGGTCGTGCAATTGCCGGCGGTGGCAGTCACGTTTGCCGTGGTGGTCCCGGTGGCTCCGGCGAGGACGCCGCCGGTGACTGCGATCGACAACCAGGCTGCCGCTGCCGACTGGGTCGTGAGCGTGACGACGATGTTCGAGGTGCGGCCGTCAGACCATCGGATCATCCCCGACCCGATGCCGGCGGTGCCCGATGGGCTGGTGCAGGCCACGGACAGGAACACGATCGCCAGGTTCTCGAGGTTGCCCGACGTGATCGCCGTGCCCGGTCCGGTGCACCCGTTCAGAGTCGATGAGTTGCTGATGGCGTAGATCTGGGCCGCGGCCACGTTGGTCAGCCCGGGCAACACGGTCAGCGTTCCGCTGACGGCGCTGCACGCGATCGACGTCGTTGCAATCGTGGTCGTGGGCGCGGGTGGCGCCGTGGTCGCGGGTGGGGCCGTGGTGGTCGTGGCCTTCTTCGCCTCGATCAGCTTGAACAGCAGGATGGCGACGTCCTGCTTCGTGGCCTTGCGGACCCAGCGGCCACGCTCGCACCGCAGGACATGGGTGCCGTCCTCGCCCCAGCCGGTACCGCGACACCGCCGACCGGCCTTGACGTTGGCCTGACAGCCGGTAGCGGCGATGGCCAATCCGGCGACGAGCGCGATGGCAATGATGCGTCGCATCCTTGCTCCCTCCATGGTTCGCCCAGAGCCGCAAGGTAGAGGTGCCCGCGCAGGATCGCAAGCACCCTGACATGGGCGCCCACCGAAACGAGGCGGTCGATTCCTAGAACGCGTTCTCATTCTGTGGGACGATGACCGGTCGATGTACCGGGAGATGTCGTGACACTCACTCAGTCGCAGCTCGCGCGGCAGGAGCGGATGCTCGAGGTCGCGGCCGAGCTCGCGACCGAGGGTGGGTTCGACGCGGTGCAGATGCGCACCGTCGCGGCTGAGGCCGACGTGGCGCTCGGCACCCTCTACCGGTACTTCCCCTCCAAGGAGCACCTGCTCGTCTCGGCCATGCTCCGCCAGATCGGCGAGCTCGCGGACCGCCTGGCGGTCAAGCCTCCGACCGGCGCCACGCCGGCCGAGCGACTCATCGACGTCCTGCAACGGGCCACGGCCGCCCAGCAGCGACAGCAGGACTTCACCCGCGCCGTCGTGCGGGCCCTGTCCTCCGGCGACGAGTCCGTCGCCCCGGCCGTGCGTGAGGTCCGCGTCGCCATGCGGGCGATCATCGTCGGGGCCATCGGGGGCGAGCCCACCGAACGCGACCAGCTCGTGGGCGAGATCCTCGAGGAGGTCTGGCTCTCGGCGCTCATCTCCTGGATCTCCGGGGTCGACCACGCCGCCTCGGTGACCCGCAAGCTCGAGGACGCCACCCGACTCCTCCTCCCGAACGGGCGTGAATGACCGACCCGGCCCCCGACCAGCGTGCCCTCGTCCCCGAGGACGTCCCGGGCCTCGACCTGCCCCTCGGCCGACGGCTCGACCTCCCCGGCCGCGGCACCACTTTCATCCGCGAGATCGCCGGGCCGAGCCCTGGCGCCCCCACCGTGTTGTTGATCCACGGCTGGATGGCCAGCGGCGGCCTCAACTGGTTCCAGGCGTTCACGCCCCTCTCGAAGCACTTCCGGGTCGTCGCCCCCGACCTCCGCGGCCACGGCCGCGGCATCAAGAACTGGCGGCGGTTCAGGCTCAGCGACTGCGCGGATGACTGCGCCGCGATCATCGACGAGCTGGGCACCGGCCCGGTCATCGTGGTCGGCTACTCACTCGGTGGCCCCGTCGCCCAGCTGCTGTGGCGCCGACACCCCGACAAGGTCGCCGGCCTGGTGCTCTCGGCCACCAGCGACTCCTTCATCCCCGGCATCCAGCAGCGGGTCGTGTTCGTGGGAATGATGGCCGCGGCCGCCGGCACGACGCGCACGGGCCAGTTCCTCATGACGGTCCCCGCCGCGTTCGGCCGCCAGATCCCCCTCCGGGGCAGCGGCCGGCCCGACACGTTCCGGCGTTGGGCGCCCCAGGAGTTCCAGCGCCATGATCTGCGCATGGTCTTCGAGGCGGGCAACGCCATCGCGACGTTCTCGTCGCGGCGCTGGATCCGCCACGTCGACGTCCCCACCGCCGTCCTGGTCACGACCCGCGACCGCGCCGTCCTCCCCGTGTCCCAACTGCGGCTCGCGCTGCACATCCCCCACGCGACGATCCATCGCCTGGATGAGGGCCACACCGCGCCGATGCTCGAGTCGTTCGGTCCCGCCGTGACCGACGCGTGCCTCGAGGTGTCGCGCGAGGTCGAGGGCGTGCGAGGGACGGTGTCGCGCCTCCGTTCCGTGCAC
>DATEEV010000119.1:0-5778 GCA_035281005.1 Microthrixaceae bacterium
GTTGCTCGACGAGCGGGTCATCACCCAGTCCGAGCGCGACGCGATCGACGACACGCCGTTGCCGACCGTCACCCATTCGCGGGCCGAGGCGGCGGAGTCGACCCAGCTCGCGGGCGCGTCGTACTTCTCCGAGTCGGTCAAACAACAGCTCCTCGATCTGCCGGAGCTGGGAGCCACCCCGCAGGATCGCTACGACGCGGTCTTCGGCGGCGGACTTCGGGTCACCACCACCTACGACCCCGACGCTCAGCACCTCGCGGAGCAGGCGGTCGACTCGCTCCCGGACACCAAGGGAGAGTTCGTCGCGTCGCTCGCATCCGTCGAGCCCGCGAGCGGGGCGGTGCGCGCGCTGGTGGGCGGCACCGACTTCAAGACCAACAAGTTCAACTACGCCACCCAGGGGTGGCGTCAGCCGGGCTCGAGCTTCAAGTACTTCGTGCTGATGGCCGCGTTCGAGTACGGCGCGCTGGTGCCGAACGACACGATCTCCGGCTCGAGCCCGTGCCGCTTCCCTGATCCCAGCGCGGAGGGCGGGGTGTACGAGGCGGAGAACTCGGGCAAGGGTGGCGGCAAGACCGCCTCCATCGAGAGCCAGACGTTGTCGTCGTCGAACTGCGCCTTCCTGCGACTGGGGCAGGTCGTCGGACTCGACAAGGTCGCCGCGATCGCGAACGCGCTCGGTGTGTCGACCCTGGTCGAACAGCGTGACGAGGCCGGCCAGATCGTGCGGGGCGACGACGGCCAGCCCGAGTTCGTCGAGGGGCCCGTGCCCTCCAACGTGTTGTCGCTGCCGCTCGGGACCAAGGAGGTCCACCCGGTGTCCATGGCCGGCGCCTATGCCGCAGCGGCGAATGACGGCGTCTACCACGAGCCGTACGTGATCGAGTCCATCCAGGACGCCGATGGCAAGGTGCTCTACCAGCACGACGACCCGGGGCTGCGGGTCGTGTCGGTCCAGACCGCGCGACTGGTGAACGAGGTGCTCGAGAGCAACGTCACGTCGGGCACGGGACGTCGGGCTCGACTCGGCGACCGGCCGGCCGCGGGCAAGACCGGCACCACGCAGGAGAACTCCGACGTGTGGTTCGCCGGGTACACACCGCAGCTCTCCACCGCGGTGTGGATCGGATCTCCGGACGGCCAGAAACCGGTGGTCATCCGGGGCAAGTCGCAGTTCGGCGCGGACGAGCCGTCGCGGATCTGGAACGCGTTCATGGAGCCGTACCACAAAGGCCTCCCGGTCGAGCAGTTCGCGGCGGCGGAGTCCACGCGGAAGGGCAAGGCACTCAAGTACACCTCGACCGCCGACAAGAAGCGGCGGACCTCGTCGCGGAGCAGCGCTCGACGGTCCACGACCACGGTGAAGTCCAAGGATGCCGAGACCCCGACGTCGCCGGAAAAGAACGGCGGACCTGGCAACGGGTCCACGGAGTCTGGCCCACCACCCGCCGAGGACAAGGGCAACGGCGACGAGCAGCCCAAGGAGGACAAGGGTGGGGGCGGCGACGACGGGGCAGGCGGAGGCCCTTGACGGTCGCACTACAGTCCCGGCGGTGACGGCCTTCGACGACCTGCTCGTGGTGCAGGAGCTCGACACCACCGCGGATCAACTCCGGCATCGGCTCGAGACGCTCCCCGCACGAGCACGCGTGGCCGCGGCAGATGCCCGACGACAGCAGGTCGAAGCGGGGATCGCCGACGCGGAGACACGTCGCGGGGTGGTGCGACGCGACCAGTCACGACTCGAGGACGAGGTCGCCTCGACCGAGGAGAAGGAACGCCATGTGGAGGGCCAGCTCTACGGCGGCAGCGTCACGTCGCCGAAGGAGCTCGAGGCGCTCCAGCACGAGCTCGACATGTTGCGGGGCCGTCAACGTGAGATCGAGGACCACGTCATCGAGCAAATGGAGCTCGCCGAGCCCCTGGATGCCGAGCTCGCCGAGCTCGCGGCCGAGCTGGACGCAACCGAGCGCGAGCGGATCGCGGCACAAGCCGAGCTCGACGCGGAGTCCGCCGCGATCGACGCCGAGCTCGCGAGCGTGGTCGAGCGCCGCAGCGGTGCCGTCGCCGGCCTTCCCGGGCAGCTGGTCGAGCAGTACGAATCGATCCGAGATCGATCCGAGGGCGTCGGCGCGGCGCGCCTTGCCGGAACTCGGTGCGAGGGATGCCACCTGGCCATTCCGTCGGCACAGCTCGACGAGCTGAAGCGAGCACCCGCCGACGAGGTCATCTTGTGTCCCGAGTGCCTGCGCATCCTCGTTCGCTGAGGCCTTTGGCGTGCTCCTCTGGTTCGCCGCCGGCTCGGTCGCGATCGTCTGGGCCGTGTTCCAGAGCCCGGCGATCGACTATCGGATGGTGATGTTGGGGTCGGTGCTCGGAGTCCTCGAGACGCCCTGGGGCCCGGGGCCGCTCCACACGTTGATCGTCCCGACGCTCGTGCTCGGCATCGTGATGCTCGCGACTCGTGGCCGTCGCCTCCTGCGACGTCGATGGCTCGGTCTGCCCATCGGGATGTACCTGTTCGTCGTGCTCGATTTCGGGTGGCTGAACTCCGACGTGTTCTGGTGGCCGTTCAGCGGCTGGTCGTTCCCCGACGAGCCGGCGCCGATCGTCGACCGGGGGGTGTGGTCGCTCGTGCTCGAGGCGATCGGCATCGCGCTCGCGGTGTTCCTCTGGTCGAGGTTCGGCCTCGACGACGTCGGCCGTCGTCAGCGGTTCCTGCGCACCGGTCAGCTGGACCGATCGTTCGTGTCGCGGGGGTCGGGGGAGTGATCTTCGTCGTCCGCCACGGACGAACGGCATCCAACGCGTCGGGGTTGCTGCTGGGTCGGGCGGACCCCGCCCTGGACGACGTCGGCCGCCGCCAGGCCAGGCAGTTGAGCGAGGTGCTCGGACCGGTCGATCTGATCGTCTCGAGCCCCCTGGCCAGGACGAGGCAGACCGCGGCATGTCTCGACGGTCCCGTGGTCGAGGACGACCGGTGGCTCGAGCTCGACTACGGCGACTGGGACGAGCGCCCGCTCTCCGAGATCACCGCCGAGGAGTGGGCGGCATGGCGCTCGGACCCGCACTTCGCGCCCCCTGGCGGCGAGTCCCTGGTCGAGCTCGGCCGGCGGGTCCGCGACGGTCTCGACTCGTTGGTGGACGAGCTGAGCGAGGCACCGGACCGTCGGGTCGTGGTGGTCACCCACGTGTCGCCGATCAAGTCCGTCGTCGGCACCGTGCTGGGGGCGGACGAGACGGTGGCGTGGCGCCTCTTCGTCGCCCCGGCCTCGATCACCCGGGTCCGGGTCAACGGCGACTCGATGGTGCTCGCCGGCTTCAACGACATCTCGCATCTGGTCTGATGGCACGACCCGTAAGGCGGGCGTAATCCTGGATCTGTATGGTCCGCACCACTGAGCTGGGGACGGACCTGATCCGTCATCTCGGGCCGATCCGACTGGGGCAGGGCACTGCAATGCGATGCACTGGCCTCGGCCGCATCGATCCTCTCCCGTCTCGGCGCAAGGCACCCTGGAAGCGGATTCGGCTTCGGCCGAAGCCAGGTACGGCGTACCGCTGAGACGCTGGTGATACGGACCCGGGCGGGCGATCCCGGGTCCGTTTCGCGTCCGGCCTCAGGTCGCGGTGAGCTCGTCGATGCCGACGCGACGGGCCCGTTCGGCTGCGGCCTCCTCGGTGAGGTGGCCGGTGTCGACGAGTGACCTCGTGGTGTCCCACCAGCGGCGTCGCAGCTCGCCCCGTTCCTCCTCGAGCGCGTCGTCGTAGGCGAGCTGCCGGGCGACGAGATCCGAGCGATACAGGTCGAGGGCCCGAAGCCTCGACTCGGCGTCGCCGGCGCTGAGGTCCCAGAACCGCCAGACGTCCACGTCCCATCCGTGGCCGTCGAGCTCGATGCCGTGCCGGCTGCGGCGGACCAGCTCGTCGGGAAGGAGGCCGAGTCGCTGGCGCAGCCGATGCAACGCGGCTCCGAGGCGGTTGCGCCCGGTGTCGGGGTCGACGTCAGCCCACAACGCATTGATGATCCAGTCGGTCGTCACCGGCCTCCGCACCGCGGCGAGCAGCGCGAGGAGCTTGGCCTGCACGTCGCCCAGCAGCACCGTCTCACCGTCGCGCACGACGACCAGATCGGGGGCGAGGGCACGGAGCTCGCCCCGCACGAGCCGGCCGGCGTCACCCGAGGGGCGCAGACCTTCGACATAGGTGCGCTCCCAGACCGTGTATTCGGAGGGATCGGGCAACCGCTCGATGCCCCACGCGTAGAGCCGGTCCGCCTCGGCCTCCAGTCCTGCGAGGCGAGCGCTCCACGAACAGCGCACCGCGGACGCCGCGGCGCGCCGGGAGCGCCCGCCGGCCTCCCATTCGCCGTAGAGCGACCAGAGCGAGTCGATCGCGGTCCGGTCGGCGCGTCGGAGGAGCTGCACGCGGGCCTCGACCTCGCGGATGCTCTGATGCGCCGGCTTCACGAACGAGACCGCGGGCCCGACCGAGGACACGATCTCGGCCGCGAGGTCGATCTCGCCGACGTCGAGCAGGTCGTTGGCAAGAGGCCCGACGAACCATGCGGGCATGGTGTGGCGACGGAGGCGCTCGAAGTAGACGCGGATGCGGTCGATCGCCTCCGGGCTCGCGCCGTCGATCACCAGGTTGGACAGGCCTCGGAGCATCTCGACGCCCTCGCGGACCAATGGGGGGACGCGAGTCCCGGGGTCGACGATCTCGTCGTAGCGCTCGAGCGCCTCGGCGGCGGAGGCGAAGTCGCCGACCATGTACGACGACCACGCGTAACAGGCGAGGGCGAACGGGAGCCGGTCGGCTCCGAGCCGGTCGAGCTCCTTCACGCCGCGTTCGAGCACGGCCATCGGTTCGAGCGACTGGTCGTCGGTGATCGCGAGCTGGGCGTAGCCGAGCACCACGTCGGTGACGGCGAGCTCCTCGTGGCAGCTGACGTCGCGCAGCTTCGTTCGCACCGCGTCGGCAAGGGTCATGGCGCGGACCGTGTCGGCGCCGGTGGCCAGCGAGACGAGCGCCTCGATCCGCTCGCGGCGCGCCTCGCTGATGATGGCGAGGCGGCTCATCGCGGGTCCGCCGTCGACAACTGTGCCGTACCCGTAGCCGACCGTGGACATGTCGCCCTGCCACAGGCCCCACTCGGCCATGATCGCGGCCATCCAGCGCAGCAGGTCGGAATCGGGATGCGACTGGCGGATGCGCCGCTCGAGCTCGGCCAGGTCGTAGAGCTCGATGGTCTTGGTTCGTGATCTCAGGTCGGCCAGGAGCACCTGCACCGGCAGGAGGGATGCCCCGGCCTCGGAGAGTTCACGGCCGACCGAGGCGAGCTGGCCCGCGGCGAACAGTGCGGATACCGCATCGCCGAACTCGGCGATTCGGCCTTCTGTGGCGAGCTCGATCAGCTCGACGGCGTCGTCGTGCCCGTCGTGGTCCGTCTTCATGGCGTGCCCCCGAGGGGGCGAGCATACGCCCGCCCCCGTGCTCGACGACAGGGCCTCGAGTAGTGATCCCGAGGAGCAGGATCTCCCGGCCCGACTCGCCCGGTGACGGTGTGCTCGCGCAATGTCGAAATCCAGCGTTCACACGGCGGCGAAGGGGGTGCAACACGCGATTCGTAGCGTTGCACCGGGCCGAAGCGACGGGTCCCCTGCGGCGGACGTGGGGTGCGCTCGTTCATGCCGCGTCGGTGAGACCCACCATCGACACGGCTCGGACCGGGACGGGAGGGACTCCGTACGCCGGGTCTCTCCCGGCCCGCGCCGG
>DATEEV010000120.1:0-40911 GCA_035281005.1 Microthrixaceae bacterium
AGCGGTTGGTCGAGCATCGGGTGGTGCCCTGCCTCGGGCAGGACGAACACGGGTGCGACCCGGCCGGTGGCCTCGAACATCGAGGCGCCGATGTCATCGGTGACCAAGCCGTGCTCGGAGCGCAACAGCGCGAAGCGACAGATCAGGTCCTCGAGGTACGGCAGCGCGACGCCGCGGATCTGGCCCTGGAACTGCTCGAAGATCCGACGATCGAACTTCCACTCGTAACCGTCGTCGACCTTCCGCAGCGACCGCCGCGCGACGTGGTCGCGCACGTAGTCGAGGTAGTGGGCCTGCGCGGGAACGGTGCGGAACTTCGCGACGGCCGCGTCGATGCTCGCCCACGGTCGGGGCGCTCGGAAAAAGGCCTCCTTCAGCCGCGACGACTCGACCTCGGGATCGGGCTCGGTCACCGGCGAGTCGACCACGATGATGCCCGCCACCTTCGACGGGTGGAGCGACGCCGTGGCGATGGTCACGAACCCGCCCATGCTGTGCCCGACGATCATCGGGTAGCCGTCGATCCCCGCGTCGTCCGCGGCCGCGAGCACCTCGCGTGTCCACTGCCGGAGCTCGTAGTCGACACGGTGGTCGCTGTCGCCGTGACCGCTCAGATCGACGGCGACGACACGGAACTCGGGTGCGAACGTCGCCGCGACATGGGTCCACCAATGCGCGTGCGCCCCGCCGCCGTGGACGAACACCAGACCTCGACGGCCCGGCTCACCCCAGGCCACGTAGTGGATCGATGCGCCGTCGACCTCGACACATCCGTCGGTGTACGGCACGGCGAGCGCGCGCCGGAACCAGTCGGGCGCGCTCGAGAGGAGGGGGGGTTCGCCGGTCACGCACCAGCGAACCTACCCCCCATCGACTACCGGACCTCGACCTCGGCACGACCCCCGTACGCGCACAGCGCGTACAGCACCAACATGGCGATGCCGATGTAGGTCAGGGCCCAGACCGGGCTGTAGGGCATCCACACCATGGCGCTGAGGGCGGCGATGCCGGAGCCGATGATGCCGATCCAGCGGCTGAACTGGCTGCGGCTGAGCACACCGATCCCGGCGAGGATCAACAGGATGCCGACGATCAGGAACCACCAGCCGTAATTGCTCACGTCCTCGCCGAGCAGCAGGTCGGGCACGCCGAGGGTGTTCGCATCGACACCGAAGGCCCAGATCCCGTCGATGACGCGCATCGCCCCGGCGAAGATCAACGCCACCGAGGCGAACATCAGCCAACCGTCACCTTTTTCGTTCATCGGAGGTACCTCCCGTGTTGGATCTCGCAACGAGTCCAGCACCATCCCCGCGTGAAAGCATGGATGCTGCGCGAGGGGCGTCAACCGGAGGAACAATGCTCAACGAGATCACGGACACTCCACCCGGTGTGATCGGCTTCGAGGTCGCGGGAAAGCTCGAGGCCGCGGACTACCGGGACCGACTGCTCCCAGCCATCAGAGAGGCCGCCGCCAAGGGGGAGGTTCGCATCGTGGTGGTGATGCCGAAGTTCGAGGGGCTGTCACCGGGAGCCTTCTGGCAGGACCTCAAGATGGGCGTCGGCGAGTGGAGCGCGTGGAAGCGGATTGCCCTCGTCACCGACATCGAGTGGATGGGTCACGCCACCGACTGGTTCGGCTGGCTGACGCCCGGTGAGGTCAAGCACTTCCCGCTGGCGGAACGGTCCGCAGCGATGACGTGGGCCGCCGGCTGACTGATCCCAACGGGTCCCGCCACGCCGAGACCGTGACGAGGATGGCGACGATCAGGATCGCCGCCCACCAGCCGGCGCGAGCGTCGATCGGCTGGAGCCACGAGTTGAACCGCGGAACCAGCATCAGTGACGTCCATGCTGCCGCCACCAGGCCGGCCGGGCCGATGCCTGGGTCCGAGATCGACCGTTCCGCGAGCACGGCGCCGACCGCGACCTGGCTCGCCGTGATCGTGACCCAGACGAGCAGTTGCCAACGATCAGGTGCAGGAGTGGGATCGAACACGGCCGCTGCCGTCATCGACAGCAGCAGCCACACCATGAACGAGGCCACCAGGCCCGGCGCGAGCGACCGGGCTCGGCGGACTCGACGCCGCTCCGGCATCCCGTCGGTGAACACCGCGGCGGGGTCGAACATCGCGGACCCGACTCCGATCGACGTGGCCAGCGCCATCAGGGTCACCTCGGCCTCGTTGTCGAGCCGGAAGCCGAATGCCAACACCACCGCAAGCACCCATCCTGCGATGATCACGCCCCAGGGCTGGGCGCGCAGCGTCGCCCGGGCCAGCTCGCGCGCGACACTCGGTGAGCGATCCACGATCAGAACGCTCATGGGCAGGCCCGCGGATCGTCACCGCTGGTGATCGGTGCGATCGAACCCGATGGTGGGCCTGGCCCGGTCAACTCGAGGAATCGTGACGTGGGCGTCGCGGGGTCGACCAGCTCATCCCAGTGGGCGGCGATCACTGCATCGACCGTCGATCGGTCGGCGGATGCGATCACCTCGGCAGCGAGCACGTCACTGCCCCAACCCGATGCTCCGACCACCGCGACGTGAGGGCGGGGGCTGCTGCCGTCCGCCGCGACGTTGTGTGTGGTGGGCTCCCATTCGTCCGACCGCTTCTCGTTGACCTCGCCGGTGGGGGCGGCCTCCCGGGTGTCGTAGTCCAACTCGACGTCGATGGGGACCGGCTCCCGCTCGCGACCCTCGATCGTCACCCACTCGGCGTGCTCGGCGAAGGTTCGCGACGTGGTCGTGGTGGCGCGGGCGGCGAGCACATGGGCGAGGACCGTCCGCGCCTGGCCGCCGGCCATGCACCCCGCGGGTCGCTCCCAGCTCGTCGCCGGAGGGAGGCCGACCGCGACCGCGGCGGCCTGCCAGGCCACCGCCAGGTCGGGGTCCTCCTCACCGATGGAGTAGTTGGGGTGGAGGTCGCCGTCGTTCGCCCACGCCACCGATCCGTCGAGCGCGGCCTGTATCTCCGGCAGCAACTCGCGCGGGTTCACGACGAGGCGTTGCACCAGTCGCAGGCCGTCCGGTCGCGCCACCAGCGGCACCTGGGCGAGCACCTCGTCGACCGCCGGTCCCCACCTGTCGATCCAGTGCTCGACGCCGGGTTGCACGCAATACGTGACCGCGCTTCGCACCGTGCAGGAGAGGTTTTCGGCGGGATGCTCGAGGCGATCGACCACATCGGCGACCTCGGCCGCCGACGGCGGTCGGGTGATGAGCCACCCGAGGCTCACCATCACGGCGACGACCGCGACGGTCGCGACGGTCAGCCACTGCCTGGCGCCGTGGCGCCACAGCGCCAGGCACGCCCCGAGGCCGATGATCGAGACGACGAAGATCAGGTGCCAACCGACGTGGTCGATGTCGAACGGGCCGCCGTAGTCCTCCTCGACCGCGGCTCGCAGCATCCGGAACCGAGGGTGGAGGTGCTCGACGCCGTTGTTGAGCCAGAGGATCGCGACGATGCCGGCGAGCGGTGCCATCGCCAGCGGGAGCCAACGCCCGAGGAACACGCCAACGACACCACCCCCGACGACCGGTAGCACGAACGCCAGTACCGGAACCAACACCTCCGCCGTCGGTCGAGGGGTGAGCTCGTAGAGCACATAGACGAGACCCAGGTCGAGCACGACGTACAACGCCACGATCGTGAGTGGGGCGACGCAGGAGATCAGGTGGGCCATCGTGCGAGCCCGCGCGGCGGTGGGGGTGGCGGCAATCAACTCGTCGGTCCCGTGCCGACGAGCCCGCGTGGTCGTGCGGTGGGCCGAGACCACGAGGCCAAGTCCGGCCATGGGGATGCCGACGAACGCGAACCAGGGCAGGCTCGCCGCCTCGGACTCCGCTCCGCCTTCGAGGACGATCAGTGCGACCGTGACCGCGGTGACCAGCGCCACCGTGATCAGCCAGGCCGGGTGGTGGAGCAGCTCGCGCGATTCGACCCGCGCCAACGCCCAGGTCGAGCTGGTGGAGCCCGCCTCGTCGCCGAATCGGAGGCGACGCGACCGGTCCCAACGGTCATACGCAATGCCGCTCGCGAGGATCACCGCGACGACGAGGCAGAACGCGACCGTGATCCTCACGCCGCGATCCCGGCGTCGGGTTGGTGGTGGACGCCCACCAGCAGCAGATAGGCGTCCTCGATCGTGGGCTCCGCGAGCTCGGCGCCCGGGGGGGCGTCGCCCACGTTGCGGACCCGGCCGTCGCCGGTGGTCCAGGCGACGTGCGCGCCCGGGTGGCGCTCGACGGAGAGCCACACGCGCCCCACGGCCGTTGCGGAGAGCTCGGCCGGAGATCCATCGAACATGAACATGCCGCCATGGAGGACGACGACTCGTTGGCAGAGGGCGACGATGTCAGTGGTCTGGTGGGTCGAGAGGATGGTCGTGGTCGACGGCCCGACCGCGGAGAGCAGCTCGCGGAACCGCAGGCGCTGCTCGGGATCGAGACCCGCCGTCGGCTCGTCGAGCACCAGCAGCTCAGGCGAACCAAGTAGTGCCTGAGCGATCGCGACCCGGCGACGCATGCCACCCGAGAGCTTGCGAATCTTGCGATGCCGCGCGTCGACCAGACCGACGATGTCGAGGACCCGACGAACCTCGTCGTGGCGAGCATCACGGTCGGAGTGCTCCTTGAGGATGGCCAGGTAATCCACGAACTCGAACGCGGTGAAGTCGTCGTGGAAGCCGACCTCCTGGGGCACGTAACCGAGGCGCCGGCGGATCTCGACCCGATCGGCGTCGCGTCGTGGGTCGAGCCCAAACACCTCGAGGTCACCGCTGTCGGCGCGTAGCACCGTGGCGAGGATGCGCAGCAGCGTGGTCTTGCCCGCACCGTTGGGGCCGAGCAGCCCCGTCACACCGGATCCGAGGCGCAGGTCGAGGCCATCGAGCACCGAACGGGCCCGGAAGGCCTTCGTGATGCCGTGGAGGTTGATGGTGCCGGTGTGCTCGCTCATGACGACTCCCGGAGCTCGAGCAGGGATGGACGGACGATGACGAGGGCCACGGCGATCATGCCGATGGCCAGATAGACGAGTTGGGGGCCGAGGTGGAACGCAGCGAGTCGGTCGCCGCTGAGTCGTCCCGCCAGTGTGACTCCCAGCACCCAGGCGCCGCCGAGCACCGCGACGACCACACGAGGCGACGCGAGGCGCGCGCCGAGCACGCCGAGCGCGGCGAGGCTGAGCGCGGGGATGAGCCAGAGACTCAGCCGGGTCCACGGTCCGCCAACGACCAACGAGGCGACGAGCCCGACCGCGAGCGCCCCGGTCAACGCGACGATGGCCCGGAGCGCGGCGATGCGGATGCGTGAGAACGGTGTGCCGCGGGCGAGCTCCGGCTCGGGCTCGCTACCGGTGCCGATGGCTCCGACCACTGCGACGAGCGGCAGCAGGCTCGCCACGATCAGGAAGGCGAGGCGGTTCAGCGACACCCCGGTGGAAGTCGCTCGCTGGGAGAGCAGCGCTGCTGCAGCGAGCGCGAGAACGGCACCCACGATGGAAGCGGCCTTGAGTGAGGCGGTGGGCGCGACGAGGCGCAGTTCGACCTCGGGCAGACCGAGAGTCCGGCACACCCTCACCACCGGATCGGCGATCTCGTTGTCGATGCGTCGCTCGAGCGCGGCCCATGAGGCGTCGACGTCGAGGTCGTCGGTGCGGGCGCTGAGCTGGGCCCGGCACCTCGCACAGGCGAGCAAGTGCGCCTCGACGGACGCTGCGACCGTTTCGGTGGCCTGGTCGGCGAGGTAGGCCTCGATCTGTCGGTCGTCGACGTGCCAGTCGGTGGTCATCGCGATGCTCCTCTCACGTCAGTGCGCCTCTCAGCTCGATGCGGGCCCGTTGCATACGGGTCTTGACGGTTCCGCTCGGGATGCCGAGCAACCTGGAGGCCTCGCGGGTGGTCAACCCGTCGAGCACCGTCGCCTGGACCACCGCACGAAGCTCGGGTGACAACCGGGCGAGGGCCGCGTGCAGGTCGCCGTGTTCCACTCCGACCAGCACCGCGTCCTCGGCGGAGACGAGGACCGCATCACGCCACCCGGCGGCGGCCAGCGCCTCCTCCGCGAAGGGGATCGGGGCCGGTCGCTTTCGCAGACGACCGATCATCTGGCGAATGCCGATACCCCAGATCCAGGCCGCGACCTC
Organism: Microthrixaceae bacterium; assembly: GCA_035281005.1. GTDB lineage: Bacteria > Actinomycetota > Acidimicrobiia > Acidimicrobiales > Microtrichaceae > DATEEV01. Next base: position 6,153 of record DATEEV010000120.1, read on the forward strand.
GCCCGTCCCGTCATAGCCGGACGCGCCGCGCCACACCGCGTGGAACGTGTCCTGGAGGACCTCGTCGATCACTCCGGGATCGGCGCAACGGCGCCGCAGCCGCGCCCTCAACCACGGAAGGTGTCGACGGTGCAGTTCCCGAAGGGCTCCGAGGTCGTGATCCGCGACCGCCGCCACCAGTTCCACGTCGCTCGTGATCGGACGGTCCACGTCCGTACTGTCGCGCCTCGAGGCCCGATCGGTTCGAGCCAGAGGCCTCCTTGCGCGTCGAGCAAGGGGGGCGCATCCTTTCACGGTGGTGCAGTACCGGTTCGAGCACGTGGGGATCCCGACCACCGAGAGGTTCGAGGGCGAGATCGACCTCCCGCACCTGAAGATGACCGTGAGCGATCATCTGAGCACTCCCTTCCGCTTCCAATGGCAGCGCTACTGGGAGGATTCGTCCGCGCCCGATCTCCTCAAGTCGGTGCCACACGTGGGGTTCGAGGTCGACGACCTGACCGAAGCACTCGTCCACCGCAACGTCATCATCGAGCCCAACTCACCATCGCCAGGGGTGATGGTGGCGATGATCGAGGTCGACGGCGTGCCGATCGAGCTCATGCAGATCGATCACGTGATCCGCCCTGACCTCTGATCCAAGGGACTCCGCGCGTCAGAAGGCGTCGCAGTCGAGGGTGATCGGCCGGTGCGCGAGGGCGTCGTCGATGCCGGACGCAACCGCGCCGTCGAACGCGAGCAGGGCGTGTTCGACCTGACTTGCCGGGCATTGGTCCTGGACCACGACGTTGGTGATGTCACCCGTGCCGTACATCAGGTTGTTCATGTACGGCGTCGCGACCTGCTCGTGGATCGTCGTGATGTTCACGTGATGCACGCCATCGACCGCGTCGTTGGGCTCGTTCAACTGCTGCAGGAAGTCGGATCCGATGGCCGCCTGCTTGCAGAGGACGAGGCCGAAGCAGCCCGCGGATGCGTTCACGTCCGATGCGAACGAGGAGCCGTGGATACCTCCACTCAACGAGACCATCGTGTCGATCATCGATCCGCCGCCGAGGAACCTCGCCGCGTAGCGCACGAGGATGACGCCCTGCGAGTGGCCGATGACATCGGCCTTGGCGCTTCGGGTCTGATCGAGCACGCCCTCGAGGAACGCCTGGAAGCTCGGAGCCGACTCGTCGAACGGGCCCAGTGGTGTGGGGATCGTGTAGATGAACACCCGGTAGCCCCCGGCGCGCAGGCGTGACGCCATGGGCTCGTAGACCTCACGGGGTGCGCCGGTCCCCGCCGCGATGATCACCGGGTCGGCGTCGGGTGCCGCGGGGCTCGCCGGGGTGCAGCCGACGAGGGCCAGGATGCAGCACCCGCACACGATCAGGATTCGTCGAGCCACAGTCCCCCCAATTCCCACGCTCGACGCTAGCCCTCACCCCGATCCGAGGGGGTCTGCCGGCACACCTCCACGGGTACCTACAGGTGAGTGAAGGAGGACGTCGCGATGAGCTATGTAGAGATCTGGACGTTTCGAACTGTCGGACAGGACCCGCCGTCGGCGCTGCCCGACGTCACCGGCTTCGATGTCGAGGCCACCGATGGCCACATCGGAAAGGTCGATGAGGAAACCAACGACCTCAACAGCGGCTTGGTCGTCGACACCGGCTGGTGGATCTTCGGCAAGAAGCGAATCATTCCCGCCGGAATGATCGACCGTGTCGACCGCGACGACGAGAAGGTCCATCTGAAGCTCACCAAGGATCAGGTCAAGGAAGCGCCTGATTTCGAGGCGGCCCGTCGCCACGACGAGGACTACCGCAAGAACGTGGGCGACTACTACGGCCGGCAGTAGTGGCCGACGCCACCAGGCCCGCTGCGGCCTGGTGGCGTCGTTGCTCGACAGGTCAGGCGGCGGGCTCGGCCATCGCCTTCTGCTCGAGGTACTCCTCGAAGCCCGAGACGCCCATCTCGCGGCCGATGCCCGACTGCTTGTAGCCACCGAAGGGAACATCCGCGCCGTACCAGAGCCCGCCGTTGACCGACATGGTGCCGGTGCGGATGCGACGGGCCACTCGAAGGACGCGGTCGCGGTCGGCACCCGAGACGCCGCCGGAGAGGCCGTAGATCGAGTCGTTGGCGATGCGGATGGCGTCGTCGTCGTCCTCGTAGGGGATGACGACGAGCACGGGCCCGAAGATCTCCTCCCGTGCGATGTTCATCGAGTTGTCGACGTCGGCGAGCAGGGTGGGCTGGAAGTAGAAGCCCTTCTCGAACTGGGTGGCGATGCCGCCACCGACCACGACCCGTGCGCCTTCCTCGACGCCCTTGCGGACGAGGCCGTCCATGCGCTCCAGTTGGGCCCGGTTCACGATGGCGCCCGTCATGTTCGCCGGGTCCTCCGGGTCGCCGTAGGAGATCCCGGCGATCATCTCCGCAGCGACCTCGACCCCTTCGTCGTACCGCGACCTCGGGAGCAGCAGTCGGGTGCTGGTGGCACACCCCTGCCCGCCGTGGGTGCAGATGCCGAAGACCGCAGCGATGGAGGCGCCGCCGATGTCGTCGACGTCGTCGAGGACGATCTGGGCCGACTTTCCGCCCAGCTCGAGGAAGATCCGCTTGATGTTCGCCGCGCCGGCTTCCATGATCCGCCGACCGACCGCCGTCGACCCGGTGAAGCTGACCATGTCAACGTCGGGGCTGGTCGTGAGCACCTCGCCGATGGTCTTGTCCGCCGCGGTGACGACGTTGAAGACACCCGCAGGGATGTCGGTGTGGTCGGCCGCCAGATGGCCGAGCGCCAGCGCGGTCCATGGGGTGTCAGGGGCGGGCTTGAGGACGACCGTGGCGCCGGCGGCGAGCGCGGGCGCGACCTTGGCGATGTTGATCTGGTTCGGGTAGTTCCACGGCGTGATCGCCGCGACCACACCGACCGGCTCCTTCTCCACCCACCGATTGCTCGGCCCGGCCATCGTCTCGGCGACGCCGAGCTCCTCGATCCAGTCGTAGTTCTCGGCGAGATCCGCGTAGTACGGGATGAACTTGAGCGGCTCGCCGAGCTGCGGACCGCCCATCAACATGCGCGGCGCGCCCACCTCGGCCACGGTGATGTCGGCGAGGTCCTCCTGGTGCTCGAGCAACGCGGCGTGCAACTGGCGGAGGCAGCGGGCCCTCAACTCGACGTCACGGGACCACTCCGTCTCGTCGAACGCCCGTCGCGCCGCGGTGATCGCCGCCTCGACGTCGGCCTTCGACGCATCCGCGGAGACCCCGATGACCTCCTCGTTGGCAGGGTTGATGTTGTCGTACGTGGCGCCGCCCTCGGCGTCGACGAGCTTGCCGTCGATCAGCATGCGCTCCTCGTGCCAGGAGTCCTTGTTCAGTGCCATGGAGCGTCTCCTTGGTGGTCGTGGCAGATATTCAAGCCTGGGCCGACGCTTCGCGCCGAACCGGGGGCCGCGTGCCGCTGAGCGACGTACGCTCTGGGTTCGCCGGACCGGTCCGCATTGATGTAGTCGGGGAGGCCAGGAGTGTCGACGACGATCGTTCCGCGCTGGGAGTGGCGGACGTTCGGGGGGTCGTTCGCCGCGGCCGAGGCGGCGTTGGCCAGCTCGACGCCGCGGAGCACGGAAGACAGCGACGAGGTGTACCTGCTGTCCGCCGAGGGCGAAAACGTGAAGATCCGGGCCGAGCTCCTCGACATCAAGTCGCTGCTCGACGTCGACCGTCGCGGCCTCCAGCAGTGGCGACCCGCCCTGAAGGCCTCCTTCCCGCTCACGACCGCCAGCGTCGCGACCACGTTCGCCGCGTTGCGACTTCCGACCCCCGATCTCAGCCTGCCCGAGTACGACCAGGAGTCGCTGCTCGATGCCATCGTCACGCCGAACGGGACGGTCCGGCGCGTCTCGGTGCACAAGCGCCGCGTTCGACACGAGTTCGAGCAGTGCCTGGTCGAGCTCACCGACATCGAGGTCGGAGACCGCCACACTCGCACCCTCGCCGTCGAGGCGGAGGATCGGGAGGCAGTCTGGGCGGCCGTGACCAGCCTCGAGCTTCGCGACCGCGTCAACACGAGCGTGCCTCGCGGATTGCTCGCCCTCATCGACGATGAGCGTCCGCGTGACGCGGTGATCGACGTCGGCACGAACTCGGTGAAGTTCCACGTCGGCGAACGATCCGTCGATGGGACGTGGTCTCGAGTGGTCGATCGGTCCGAGATGACCCGTCTCGGCGAGGGGCTGGCACAGTCGGGAGCGATCTCCGACGCCGCGGTGGAGCGCACGACCGCGGCGATCTCCGGGATGGTGGAGGAGGCGCGGCAACAGCATGCCCACTCGATCGTCGCCGTGGGCACCGCCGGTCTGCGCTCGGCGGGTAATCGCGAGGAGGTCGTGGCCACGTTGGAGGCCGCGACCGGTGTCGTCGTCGAGGTGATCTCGGGTGAGGAGGAGAGCCGGCTCGCATTTCTCGCCGTGAGCGCCGACCTCGCGTCAGGCGATGGAGCGCTCGTGGTGTTCGACTCCGGTGGCGGCAGCAGTCAGTTCACGTTCGGTCACGACGCCGTCGTCGACGACCGCTTCAGCGTGGATGTGGGCGCGGTCCGCTACACCGAGCGATTCGGGCTCGACGCGGCGGTGTCGACCGCGACCCTCCGGGACGCGATGGTCGCGATCAGGTCAGATCTCCACCGCCTGGAGGGAAGGCCGGCACCCGACACCCTCGTGGGGATGGGGGGCGCGATGACCAACATCACCGCGGTGATGCTCGAGCTCGATCCCTACGATCCGGACGCGGTCCACGGGGCGACGCTGCAGGTCGACGAGCTCGACCGCCAGATCGAGATGTACCGGACCCGCGACACGGACTCGAGGCGCACGATCACCGGGCTGCAACCGCAACGCGCCGACGTCATCCTGACCGGCGCGTGCATCGTTCGGACCGTGATGGAGCTGCTCGGGCAGCAGTCGGTGACGGTGAGCGACCGAGGCCTGCGACACGGTGTCCTGCGGGAGCGCTTCGGAGCGGCCTGACGCGACAGGTTCCCTTGCGCGTCCCGTGGTCGGACGAGTCATGGTTCCGGGGATCAAAAGGTCGGGTGTCGCTTCGGTGGAACTCCCACGTAGCCTCCGATGGTGAGTTGGCTCGCGTGACTGACCTGTTGTTGATGTCCAATTCGACGGCGTACCGCGGCGCGATGTTCGCCCACGCGGGGGCTGCGCTTCGAGAGGTCGCCGCCGGCGACGTCGTCACCTTCGTCCCCTTCGCGCGCGACGACTGGGACGGCTACTTCGACGTCGTGTCCGCTGCGCTCGGCGCCATCGGCATCGACGTCGTCTCGGCCCACCGTTGCGCCGAGCCCGATCGAGCGATCGCGGATGCCCAGGTGTTGATGATGGGCGGCGGCAACACGTTCCGCTTGCTGGCGGCCCTCCATCGCCTGGGCATCATGGAGGTGGTGCGAGATCGGGTGCGTGAGGGAGCCACCCGCTACATGGGGGCGTCGGCCGGGACGAACGTCGCCTGCCCCACGATCCGCACCACCAACGACATGCCGATCTGTCTCCCTCCGACGTTCTCGGCGCTCGGTCTGCTCCCCTTCCAGATCAACCCGCACTACTTCGACGTGGACCCCGACTCGATCTTCATGGGTGAGACCCGCGACGAACGCCTCGTCGAGTTCCTCGAGCACAACGATTGCCCGGTGCTCGCGCTGTACGAAGGATCGTGGCTGCGGGTCAGCAACGGCTCCGCAACGCTCAGCGGGCCCGCTCGGCTGTTCGATCGCAGCGGTGTCCGGCCGTTCGAGACGGGCGCGGACCTGTCGCACCTCCTGCGGGTCATTCCGAGCTTCGACACGCGCTCGAGTCCTCGGGGCCGCGAGACCGGGTAACCTGGGGATCACCGCGACTTAGCGGGGACCTCTTTCCTGAGCCGGCGATCAGTCGAGCCAGTCGGGTCGCCTCCTCTGAGCCCAACTCGAGGAGTGCACATGTCCCAGGTCCAACCCGCTTATTCTGCGCGTGCCCATGATCCCGCGCCGGATCGCCCGACTGCGGTCGTCTACTGCGAGGCCAACTTCGGGGCGACCGACGGGAAGACCGCCAACGGCCTCGTTCGTCACTCCGAGCGGTACCGGATCCTGTCGGTGATCGACAGCGAGCAAACCGGCTCGGATACCGGCGAGGTGTTGGGCGACGGCCACAACGGGATCCCGATCACCACCGATCTGGCCGATGCGGTGCGGAGTGCCGGCCGGGTGCCGGACTTCATGATCTTCGGGATGGCGCCCGCGAGCGGAATGCTGTCGGCGGCGGAGCGGACCGTGATGCTCGACGCGATGTCGCGGGGGATGAACCTCGTCAACGGCCTCCACGAATTCCTCAACGACGATGCCGAGTTCGCGGCCGCCAGCGCGGCCTATGGCGTCACCATCCTCGATGTCCGCCAACCGCGCGACAAGACCGAGCTCCGAATGTTCAGCGGACGCATCGCGGAGGTCACGTGCCCCCGGATCGCGATCCTCGGCACCGACAGCGCCATCGGCAAACGCACCACAGCGACCATCCTGACGAACGCGTTGATCGCCCGTGGGCTCAAGGCCGTGATGGTCGGCACCGGCCAGACGGGGCTCATCCAGGGAGCTCGCTACGGCGTCGCACTCGATGCGATCCCCTGCCAGTTCTGCTCGGGCGAGATGGAGGCGGCGGTGGTGGAAGCCTTCGAAGGCGAACATCCGGATGTCATCGTGATCGAGGGCCAGGGCGCATTGAGCCACCCCGCGTATCTGTCCTCCACGTTCATCCTGCGCGGCAGTCGCCCTGACGCGGTCATCCTGCAACATGCGCCGGCCCGGAAGCGGCTCGGTGATTTCGGCGACTTCGTGATGCCAAATGTGGCTGACGAGATCCGGCTCATCGAGACGTTCGCCGACACCGAGGTGATCGGCCTCACCATCAATCACGAGAACATGAGCGAAGCGGAGGTGACCGCCGCGATCGCCATGTACGAGGCCGAGCTGGGGCTGCCCGCCACCGATGCGCTGACCATGCCGACCGAGCGCCTCCTTCGAATGGTCACGCGCCGCTTCCCCACTCTCGACAAGACGCCGATCTTCGTCGCTCGATGACGACTCCGCGCATCGAGATCGATCTCGCGCGCCTCCACCACAACGCAGAGACCCTCGTTCGACGACTCGGGGCCCGATCCGTCGGCGTCACGGGTGTCACCAAGGTCACGTTGGGCTCGACGGAGGTGGCGCGCACCCTTCTGGATGCGGGCGTAGTGGCCATCGGCGAGTCGCGCATCGAGAACGTCGAGGCGCTGCGGCGCGGCGGCATCACCGCGCCGATCACGCTGATCCGCTCGCCACTCATGAGCCAGGTCGACCGCGTGGTCGAGCACGCGGACGTGAGCTTCAACACCGAACCTGACGTGATCGAGGCGCTCTCGGTCGCCGCGGTCCGACAGGATCGGATCCACGGAGTGGTGCTGATGGTCGAGCTCGGCGACCTGCGCGAGGGGATCCTCGCTGATGACCTCGAGGCGATCGCAGCAACGACCTCGCGCCTGTCGCATCTCGAGCTGCGCGGCATCGGTGCGAACCTCGCCTGCCAGAACGGGGTCGTTCCCGACGATCGCAACATGGCTCAGCTCTCGTCGCTCGTCGCGTCCGTCGAGCGTCGCATCGGGGCCCCACTCATCACGGTGTCCGGCGGCAACTCGGCCAGTCTCGAGTGGGCGATGAGCACTGGGGGCATCGGACGGATCACCGACCTCCGCCTCGGCGAATCGATTCATCTGGGGCGCGAACCGCTCGGGCGGACGGCGATCGACGACCTGCACCTCGACGTGTACACGCTCGTCACCGAGGTGATCGAGGCCAAGGTGAAGCCGACCGCACCATGGGGCGACACCGGCCAGGCGGCGTTCGGTCGGGTGCGCTCGACGCCCTCGGACTTCAACGGGACCACGCGGGTGATCGTTGGGGTCGGTCGCCAGGACATCGACCCAGACGGTCTCGTCGCACCGGTCGGGATGGCGATCCTCGGCGCCAGCAGCGACCACCTCGTCCTCGGCTCCCATGATCCATCGCCTCGCATCGGAACCGAGCTCCGACTGCCGATCCGGGGCTACGGCACGCTGCTCCGAGCGATGACCTCACCCTTTGTGACGAGGCAGTACCTGGCCGCGGGACAGCCGTCACCTCAGGTCGTGCCCGCCTGAGATGACGGCGCGCTATTGGACGCTGGCGGCGAGTCGCTGCAGGTCCGCGTCGGTGGCGCCGAGCGCGTCGGCGAGCGCGGCGGTCAGGCTCACGGCGATCATGAGCACCTCGTCGGGCGGGGTCTCCGCGTCCCCGATCAGCTCATCGATGAACGACCGCGTGGTGTCGTGGTTCTCACCGCGCATGCAGGTCACGGCCCCCATGAGCCGGCTGGCGACCTCGGCCGGGCTCATCGTCCGGTCGGCAGTGGTCGGGGGCGCGTCATGTCGCGGAGCGAGCCCGTCGCTCCTGATGGGACGCACACAGCGTCGTTGGGTTGTAGCGCGAGAGGTAGGTCGTGCAACCCGGCTCCGTGCACCGCTCGTCGCTCCCGAAGGTGGCGACCTTCCTGCCGTTGTTGCTCGCCGGGCGTTCTGATTTCGTTCGCATGGTGCTCCTCGTGTCATGTCAAGAGGAGGCGTGGTCGCATCAAGCCGAACGGGCGGCTCGGTAGCGTCTCCCACAGAACGTGGCGTGACGTCATGATACCCGTGCTCGCTGCGCATCGGCGCCTGGCCCGACCGCCACCGGGGGCCGGCGCAGATCGTCCTGGAAGCTGAGCAGAGTGGCGAGCCACCGGTCGGGGTGGCTGACGTGGGGCGCGTGACCGGCACCGGTCAACACCTCGACCCTGGCGTGAGGGAGCAGTGCGGCGAGCTCGGCGATCACCGCTGGGAACCACACCGGGCTCTCCGTCCCGCTCGTGAGCAGGGTCGGGACAGTGGTTGCGGCGAGCGCCACGTCGTCGATCGACATCCACGACGGGTCGTGGCGTTCGTCGAGGAAGGTCGGCGCGTTGGCCAGGAACGTCTGACGAAGGGCATCGGGGAGCTGCCCCCACGAGCGGGGCCCGAACGCCACCTCCTCGACGAACAGTCGAGCCGCGCGGGCGTGGTCGCCTGCTTCGAGCAGCGAGGTCACCTCCCGGAGCTCCCGTTCCATCACCGCCAGGGCGTCGGCGACGGCCCGGTCGTGGGTGCCGTCGAGCACCGCGAACAACGGCGGCTCATGGACGGTCACGCTCGCGAGCAGGTCGGGCCGGGTCGTCAGGAGGGTGAGCGTGATCGACGCCCCGAACGAGTAGCCCACGACATGGACGGGCTCACCCTCACTGACCGATGGGCATCGGGCGTTCACCCGACCTCTCAGCGGTCCTTCCGGCTGTCCGGTGTGCCTCACCGACCTCCACCGGAGCGGAGTACTGACGGGCCCGCTGGGTCCGTCGTTCCCGCGGCGTTACCGACTGGTCACCTCGTGTCCGCCAGCTGGTCCGCTTGTCCCGACAGGGCCGCGACGCGTGCGGGATCCGGCCAATGAACATCGGTCGCCCATCCGAGGCGCTCGAAGGCACGGATGAGCCCCGCCGAGGGGTCGAGCTGATGGGGCAGCACGCCGTGGCGCGCCGACCGCGGATAGGCGTGGTGGAGATTGTGGAACGACTCACCCATCGACAAAACCCCCAGCACCGCGAGGTTGGTGCTCTGGTCGCGCGTTCTGAACGGTCGGCGTCCGAACGAGTGGCACAGCGAGTTGATGCTCCACGTCACGTGATGGAGGAGCATCATCCTGATCACGCCCGCCCACAAGAAGGCCGTGATGGCTCCCATGAGGGTGCCGGACAGCAGCCAGCCGACGCCGAACGGCAACACCAGCCAGCCCACCGCGAAGACCCCCCAGAACCGAGCGATGCGAACCAGGTCGCGATCGGCAGCGAGATCGGCCGCCTCGGCACACGACATGTCGGGAGGCGAGAACAACCATCCGACGTGTGCGTGGAGCAGTCCGCGGAATCGGGCGCGGGCGCCGGTACCGAAACCGTTGGGCGTGTGCGGATCGCCGTCGGTGTCGCTGAAGCGATGGTGTTGCCGGTGGGCGGTCACCCATCCGATGACCGATCCTTCGACCGCGGTCGAACCGGCGGCGGCCAACGCGATCTTGAGCCAGCGATTCGGGGCGAAGCCGCGATGGGCGAACAAACGGTGGTAGCCGACCGTGACCCCCGCCGCGCTGACCAGATAGAAGACGGCAGCGAGGAGCACGTCACGCAACGAGACGAGATGGCCCCAGAGCAGTGGGATGGACACGCCGATCGCGATCACCGGCCCGACCACGATCAGGGTCGTCACGACCCGGGCGGCGACGACCGATCCCTCTGACTCCGGACCCTCTGGCTCGGGGCCGGGCACCACCTCCAGGGGGCGCGGTGCAGGCGCAATGAGATCGGTCGGGGACAGAACCACCATGAAAGACCCTTCGCGTACGACGACGCGCCACCGGGGTCTCGAGCAACGCTGCCGGGTCGTTTGACGGAGCCCGGCGCCGCGAGTTTGTTCTCGCGGCTCGATCGCAACCTATCGCGGTCGAGAGGGATCGACACCCCCGCGTTCGAACACGGGCAGTACTACCTGCGCGAACAGGTTCGAACGAGAACGTGTCGGCCCCAGATCCGTGGCCGGCGCAAGCGGTGCTACGAACATTGGCGAGGGCAGGTCGCTGACCGGTTTCGCCGAGGACGTCGTCGCACGTCACTGCATCCTTGGATCGTGCGTCGGGTCGGTGTACCTGGGCGGGCAACCGTGGTCGCTGGCTCGGGAGCGCATTTCGTAGTGCCAGGGCTCGTTCCGGTAGATCTGGCACAACCCGTACTCGGCGCCGTGCCCGGACAGCCATGCCGTGGCATCGGCCGGGCCGACGTCGACCGCATCCCCCGACACGTGAGCGGACGTGTCGGGGGTGGCCACCCATCGGGAAGCTTCCGCTTCCGAGCCGTACTCCGACACCGCCTCACGGAGCAGTTGCTCCTGGTACGCCCGGGAACGCCAGCCACTCGTGACGTAGAGCTCGACCCCCTCGCGCGCGGCACCCGTTGCGGCTCGGCGGAGCGCGCCGAGGAGAGCCGGCTCGAGGTTGGCCACGGCCGGAATCTCGTCATCGAAGACCGTCACGCCGTCAGGGACGGCGCCGTCTGGCTCGCCGAGTGGCAGCGCAGGACGCGGCGGGTCAGGTCGATCCTGATCCTCGGGCCGGCGATCCTCGGGGTTGGGCTGGTCGGATTCGATGCCGGCGAGGGCCGGCACGGATTCGCCGGGAGGGATGTCGAGGGTCGATGCGGCTGAGACGGATGGGGACGGCAGCGACTGGAAGACGAGGACGCCGCTCAGCGCCCCGCTGACGACCACAGCGAGCGCGAGAAGGGTGGATGGAGGACGGCGGGCAGCTGTCCGTGCCGGTGCGCGGGAGGACATGACGCCAGTCAAGGCAGCGCGGTGTTGCCAGCATGTACGTGGATTTCGATATGCCGGCGATATGCGCCCGCTCGTTAGCGTCGGAGTGTGCGTGTGTTGATCGTCGAGGACGAGCCCTTCATGGCAGAGGCCATCCGCGATGGCCTTCGCCTGGAGGCGATCGCTGCAGATATCGCAGGTGACGGTGACGCCGCCCTGGAGATGCTGCGCCTGAACGCCTACGACATCGCCGTCCTCGACCGGGACATCCCCGGACCTACCGGTGACGAGATCGCAACGAGCATCGTCGCCTCCGGCAGCGGTATGCCGATCCTCATGCTCACCGCCGCCGACCGGCTCGACGACAAGGCCTCCGGGTTCGAGCTCGGCGCCGACGACTACCTCACGAAGCCGTTCGAGCTCCGAGAGCTCGTGCTCAGGCTCAGAGCGCTTGACCGCCGGCGCGCACACCACAGGCCTCCGGTGCGAGAGATCGCAGGCCTGCGCGTGGATCCGTTCCGCCGCGAGGTCTACCGAGATGGCCGCTACGTCGCGCTGACCAGGAAGCAGTTCGCCGTGCTCGAGGTCCTCGTGGCTGCCGAGGGCGGGGTCGTCAGCGCCGAAGAGCTACTGGAGCGAGCGTGGGATGAGAACGCCGACCCGTTCACCAATGCCGTTCGCATCACGGTCTCGGCCCTGCGCAAACGACTCGGCGAACCCTGGCTCATCGCCACCGTGGCCGGCGTCGGCTACCGCATCGACAGTCAACCAGACACCGGGCGTGACGGAGGCGACCGTGGATAGGGCGCCTGGTTTGAGCGTTCGCCTCAAACTCACCCTCAGCTATGCGGGATTCCTCATGCTCGCAGGTGCGTTGCTCCTCGCGGTCGTGTGGGTGTTCCTACTGCGCTACGTACCCGACCGTGCGGCCCTCATGGATCCGGGCGGCTTCTTCCCGACCCGCTCCGACCTGCTGGACGCCTTCGCTCCGAAGGTGGCCCTCATGTTGGCGTTCCTGCTCGTGTTCGGTCTCGTGGGCGGGTGGCTGCTCGCCGGCCACATGCTCGCCCCGCTGACTCGGATCACCGACGCCACCCGCCAGGCCGCGACCGGATCGCTCGCTCATCGAATCCGGCTACCGGGTCGCAGCGACGAGTTCCACGAGCTGGCCGACGCCTTCGACACCATGCTCGAGCGGCTCGAAGCACAAGTCGCCGAACAGCAGCGGTTCGCCGCCAACGCCTCCCACGAACTGCGGACTCCGCTGGCGATCACGCAGACACTTCTCGATGTTGCCCGCAATGATCCGGACCGCGACTGCGGCGAGCTCGTCGACCGCCTCCACTTCGTCAACACCCGAGCGATCGACCTCACCGAAGCCCTGCTGCTGCTCAGCCGCGCCGACCAGCGGTCCTTCGTCCGACAACACGCCGACCTGTCGCTCATCGCCGAAGAGGCCACCGAGACGCTGCTGCCCTTCGCAGAGGAGCGCGGCGTCACGATCGAGACCTCCGGCGAGGTCACCCCCACCATCGGCTCACCCGCCCTCCTGCTGCAGATGGCTACGAACCTCGTGCACAACGCGATCGTTCACAACCTGCCGGAACAGGGCACCGTGTGGGTCACGACCAGCGTTCACGCCAAGAGCGTGGTGCTCACCGTCGAGAACACCGGCGAGAAGCTCACCCCACAATTGGTTTCCACGCTGGCCGAGCCATTTCAGCGCGGCAGCACACGCATTCGCACCGATCACGCAGGTGTCGGTCTCGGCCTGGCCATCGTCACCAGCATCACCGAAGCACACGACGGGACGCTGAGCCTCACCCCCCGGGAAGCTGGGGGGCTCTGCGCCACGGTGCAACTCCCTTCGCCACCCGGACTGCCGGACTAGCAGACAGCGGGGCACACGCGACCGAGCTCGTTCCGATGAGTTCCGGAGGCTGTGCCGGTCCTACGAGCGAGACCTCACGAACGAGGAGCAGCGATGTCCGAGAAGACCTACACCCTCGAGGTGCCCGGCGCGGTCCTGACCTACGACGTGTGCGAGTCCGAGGAGCCGAGCCAGAACCCACCGCTCTTCGTCTTCGGGTCGCCGATGGCTGCGTCGGGATTCGCGCAGCTCGTGAGTCAACTCGATGACCGCACGGTGATCACTTACGACCCGCGGGGCGCCGAACGGAGCCGGTTGGCGGCGGACGGGCAGGTGACCGCGGAGAACCACGCCGACGACCTACACCGAGTCGTCGAGGCGACGGGCCTGGGCCCCGTCGACGCCTTCGGGTCGAGCGGCGGCGGAGCCTTCGCCCTGGCGTGGATCGTCGACCATCCCGACGACGTCCGCGCCCTGGTCTCTCACGAGCCGCCCCTGGTGACGCTGCTCGAGGATCGCGACGTCGCCCTCCGGGTGAACGCCGACATCGTCGACACCTATCGACGAGAGGGGTACGGCCGGGCCATGGCGAAGTTCATCCAGCTCGTCATGCACGCCGGGCCGTTGCCTCCCGACTACCTCGACCAGCCCGCTCCGGACCCATCGACGTTCGGACTGCTCGCCGATGACGATGGCTCCCGCGACGACCCGCTTCTGAGCCGCAACCTCGCCATGCCGGCGTTCGAGCCCGACGTCGCCGCCGTGCGTGCCTCATCGGTGCGCATTGTCCCCGCCATCGGCGCCCAAGGCGAGGGCACCATGGCTCGACGCGGGGGCGAGGCGCTCGCCGCGGCGATCGGGGTCGATCCGGTCGTGTTCCCCGGCGATCACGGAGGGTTCGCGGCCAACCAGTGGTCGCCCGGCAATGATCCCGTCGCCTTCGCCGCCAAGCTTCGCGAGGTCCTCGCGGCCGGCTAGTGCTCTGTCCATGAAGGTTCGCGCGGGTGGTCATGCCGCGCGTGTTGCGGGTCGTCCCCAGCGTTGGCCTTTCTCGGCGCGCGACCCGGGCTCGTTCTCGTCGTTGAGCGGCGAGGAGGTCGGGGTGGCGTGCGTTCGCGTTGCGCCAACGCCGATGCGCCTGCAGCCGAGGTCGGTGACGGCGTCGCTCGGCTCTCGGTCAACGATCGCGGTCCTGGCCTCACGTCGGCGATCGCCCACGCGGCCTTCGAACGAGGCGTGCGCTCGCCCACCAGCCGCGGCTCGGGTCTCGGCCTTCACGTGGCACACCGATTGATGGAGGAACAGGACGGGTCGATCCGCGTCGAGGCTCGCGCCGGCGGTGGCACCTCGGTCGTGCTCGAACACCGGCTCGCACCGGCGCGGCTGAAGTTGGTGGCGTCGTGACGGGGCGGATCCTCATCGTCGAGGACCATCGCCTCGTCGCCGTCGGTATCCAGCTCGCCCTGCGGGCCCGCGGCTGGCAGGTGGAGGTGACCGACGGTCCCTCCGTCGACGCCGTGTTGGAGCTGGCCGCGACCTTCCAGCCGGACTGCGTGCTGGTCGACCTGGACCTCGGCCACCTGGGCAGCGGGGTCGACCTCATCCCGTCCCTTCGGAGCTTCGCCACCGCGGTGGTCATGCTGACCGGCGAGACCGACCGCTTCATCCTCGCCTCCGGCGTCGAGGCCGGCGCCGACGGATGGATCAGCAAGGGCTGCTTCGTCGACGATCTCGTCGCGGCCGTGGAGGACGTGCTCGCGGGGCACTCCATCCTCGGCTGCTCGGCACGCTCCGCGCTGCTCAGCGAGCTCCGCCTGCACCGCAGCCAGAGACAGCAGGTGCTGTCACCACTGGAACAACTCAGCGCGCGCGAGCAGAACGTGCTCGAAGCGCTCGCCGAGGGTCTCTCCTGCGAGGAGATCGCCGCCTCGCAATTCGTCGCCGAATCGACGGTCAGGTCCCAGATCCGGTCGATGCTCCGGAAGCTGGACGTCAAGTCGTCGCTGGCCGCCGTCGCCATGGCGAACCGGGCGGGATGGATGCAGACGCGGAGAGAGCCGGTCCTGGTCTGAGGCCCGGGGCTCCGCGTTGTGCTGCAGCACCCGCTCATCGGCCACAGACCCGCACCGGGTGGTCGATCAGACGAGCTCGACGGTACAGGTAGTGCCAGGCGCGCTCGCGAGTCGGTTGTCGGCTGTCAGGAGCGGGCAGTCGAGAGCCTCGGCGAGCGCGACGTAGCAGGCGTCGTAGGCGGTGACGTTGTCCCGCAGGGCCCACGCCCGGCGCAGCAGCGGGGCGGAGGGGAACACCGACACCGGGAGATCGAGGAGGTCGTTCACCGCGGCGTCGGCTTGCTTGGCGGTGAGGGCGCCGGCGTTCACCCGCTTGCGAATGACGGCCATCACCTCGACGCAGAGTAGATCGGGACCGGCGATCGTCTCCCCCCGGAGCCGAGCGCGGACGGTGGCGCCGTCGGTGCCGGCGTCGACGATCGCCGGTGCCAGCACCGATGCGTCAACGACGAGCACGCTCGGCGGCGAGCGACCTGATCGCCTCCTTGGAGGCGAGTCGACCCTTCTGACGGCCCTCGACTCGATCGAGCACCTCGTCGAGGGTCGGATTCGCAGCGATCGCGGCGAGCTGACCGGCGAGGTATTGCTGGAGCGACTGGCCGGCGCGCTCGGCGCGGCGGACCAGCGTCTCGTGAACCTCATCGGGGACATCTCGTACCTGGACGTTCGGCATGCATGCATTTTACATGCATTTACGGCTCGCCGCTTGCTGACGCCACACCACGGGACGCAAAACGCTCCGCCTCGATGCCGAGGTCCCGGTTGGGGAAAGAATGAAGCGGCGTGGTCACCGTGCGGTCGGAGGAGGAACATGCCGAGACCCGAACCTGAGCGGTCCGCTGGCCCTTCCGAGCCTCCACTGCCCTCTGGCGAGGTCACGTTCGTGCTCACCGACATCGAGGGGTCGACCAGCCTCTTCCGCCGGCTGGGCGACGCCTATCCCCCGCTGCTCGAGCAGCACCACCGGCTCCTGCGTCGCTCCTTCTCGGAGCATGGCGGCGCCGAGCTGGGGACCGAGGGTGACTCCTTCTTGGTGGCGTTCGACGACATTGCCGCCGCCGTCTCCGCCTGCGTCGCGCTTCAGCGGGCCCTCCTTGAACAGCTGTCGGGCCCGCCGGCGCCCATACGGGTTCGGGTCGGCGTGCACACGGGGCCGGCGACGCCAACGGGTCGGGAGTATGTCTCGCTGGTCATCCACCAGGCGGCTCGCATCTCGACGGCCGCGCACGGCGGGCAGGTGCTGCTGTCACAAGCCTCGGCGGCGGCGTTCGCGGCGCGGCCGGTCAGCGGCGCGCACCTGGTCGACCTCGGCCTTTACCAGTTGCGCGACTTCCCCGAGCCGCAGAGCGTCTTCCAGCTGAGTGCTTCGGGCATGCCGGGTGCGTTCCCGCCCCCGCGCGCGCTGTCGGTGCTCACACACAACCTGCCCTTCCTGACGACTCGTTTCGTGGGCCGAGAGGAGGACGACGCGGCCCTCCGGGCGGGCTTGGAGCGGGGTCGTCTCGTGACGCTCGCCGGCCCAGGTGGTGTGGGCAAGACGCGGCTGTCGATCGAGGTCGGCCATGACCTGGTGTCGGTCTTCCCAGGCGGTGTCTGGCTCGTTGACCTCACCTCGGTGAGCGACCCCCGGCATGTGCCCCTGGCCGTGGCCCGCGCCCTCGACGTGACCCTGCACGCCGGCACCGACACGACGTCGGCGCTGGTCGACGCGCTTCGCCCGCGCCGAGCGTTGCTGGTCCTCGACAACTGCGAGCACGTGATCGAGGGGGCGGCGGTGCTGGTTGAGGTGCTCCTGCACGGCTGTCCGGAGCTGCGCGTCGTGGCAACGAGCCGCGAGCCGCTCGACCTCGACGGGGAGATCGTGCAACGCGTGCGCCCGCTGCCGGTGACGTCCGGGCCGGCGCCGGGAGGGCAAGTGGCCGGCGCAGCTGTCCAGCTCTTCGTGGACCGGGCTGCCCAAGCGGGCGTCGACGTGAGTGGCGAAGAAGTAACCGGCACCGTCGTCCAGATCGCGTCGCGCCTCGACGGCCTTCCCCTGGCCATCGAGCTTGCGGCGGCCATGCTGCGACACCTCTCCATCGCCGAGTTGCTGGACGGTCTCGCCGCCCGTTTCGACCTCCTCTCAGGAGGCCGGCGTGGCGCGCCCCCCCGTCACCGCACGCTTGACGCGCTGGTTCGCTGGAGCGTCGACCTGCTGTCGGAGCCGGAGCGGCGACTCTTCTCGGAGCTGTCGGTGTTCCGCGGCGGCTGGACGACACTCGCGGCCGCGTCGGTGTGCGGCGGGCACCACGGCGCGGGCGCAGCGGTCGCGTCAACGCTCACCTCGTTGGCCGACAAGTCGCTGATCGTCCATGAGGCCGGCTCATCGAGGTTCACGATGATGGAAACGATCCGGGGATTCGCCGCGATCGACCTGGCGGCCCGCGACGATGGCCCGCTGGTCCGCGGTCGTTACCTCGACTGGTGCGTCTCGGTCGCGGAGAGCGACGGCCCGCGCCTCGGAGGGCCGGACCGACGGCAGGCCATGCGTGAGCTCGCCGACGAGGAAGGCAACCTTCGTGACGCGTTCGGCATCGCCGTCGCCGACGCCGATGTGGAGCGCGGGCTGCGTCTGGCGGTCGGACTCGAGCCGTACTGGCTGGCACAAGGCCCGTGGGACGACGGTGCCGAACAGCTCGACGCCCTCCTCGGTCTTCTCGGCGACTCGAACTTGCGGCCGAGGGCACTCGTGGCGGCGGGGAACCTCCACCTGTTCCACGGCCACTACGACCTCGCCGAGCACCGGTTTCGTCAGGCCGGCGCGGACGCGACCGCTTCCGGGGATCACACGACCGTCGCTCGGGCCCTCTCCGGGTCGGCGTACGTACGGTTCCGCACGGCCCGACTGGAGGAGGCCGAGGCACTGTGGTCGGACGCGCTGTCCGCGTGCCCCGCGCACGGCGCGGATGGGGTCCGGGCGGCGATTCTCCGCAGCCTCGCGATCGCCGCGGGCAGCCGAGGCGACCAAGGTGAGGCCGCGCGGCGGTTGGAAGAGGCGATGGCGCTGGCACGCCGAGCTCGTGACGACCAGCTCCTGCGCCTGCTCCTCACCTCATCTGCGGAGATCAACGCAACGCTGGGCCGCTACGAGACGGCCTTCGACCAGTACGAGGAGAGCCTGCGGCTCGCTACTGACATCGCCGACCACACCGGACGGGCGATGCTCTACGCCGATCTTGCTTGGCTCGAATACCTGTACGGCGATCGCCTCCGGGCCGAAGACCGGGCAACCGAGGCGTTGGAGCTGGCCAGTCAGCTCCACCACCATCGCGCCGAAGTGAGCGCGTTGAGGGTGCTGGGCGAGATGGGCGTGGCGAGCGAAGATCCTTCGCCCGCCCGAACCGCACTCGAGCGGGCCATTTCGGTCGCGCGCACACATGGCGGTCCCTCCGAGATCGGAGGGGCCTTGTGCTCGCTTGCCTGCCTGCACGTCGACCTGCTCGAGCTCGACCATGCGGCGACCGCCGCAGTGGAGGCGCTCGCGGTTCGACCGCTCCCTCATGTGATGCGACGGGCGTCGCCGCGGTGGGTGCTGGGGGAGGTGGCCCGGCTGCGGGGCGATCTGGCCGAGGCCCACCAACAGTTCACCGCCGAGCTGGAGATGGCTCGCGCTGGACAGGCCCCACGACAGGCGGCCCAGGCCGATCGAGGCCTTGCAGAGCTCGCGCGTGCCGAGGGCGACCTCGTTGAGGCGGTGCGTCTCCACCACGGCGCCCTCCGTCGAAGAGCCGAGATCGGCCACCGTGCCGGGGTCGTCGACTCCCTCGAGGGTTTGGCCCTGGTCGCGATCGACGCCGACGCTCTCGATCGAGCGGCGCTCCTCCTCTCCTCGGCGGCCGCGTTTCGAGCCCGTCTCGGTTTGCCACTCACACCCCGAGAGGCCGCCGGGCTGGTCTCCGCCGAAGCGGCGGTCCCCGCCTCGACCGCCTCCGGCGTCCCGGGACCGGAGGACATCGAATGGAACGAGCAGAGAACCATCGAGCTGGGCCTCGAGGATCCGCGAAGCCCGCTTCGCGACTGAACGGCCGGGTGGAAACCTCAGCCGAATGCTCGCCGCACTGCGAACCCGCCATCCGCGCTCACCACGACGCCCGTTGTCGCGGCAGCGTTCGACCTGGACGCGAGCTGTACATAGTGACCTGTGTAATCCGTCGGGCTCGGCAGGAAGCCCAACGGCAGCGCGGCGGCAATGAGGTCGCCGACGCCGGGGATCGCGGACTGGGTCTGTTCCCGTTGACCGAGGGCGTCGGGCCCGCGGATGTCGGTGAGCATCGGGCCCGGTGCTACCCCGTTGACCCGGACTTCCGGGGCGAGCTCGAACGCCAACTCGCGCACCAACCCCACCACCGCATGTTTGGAAGCGGTGTAGAGAATGCCGCCCGTCGCGGCGTGGAACGACCCCATCGACGCCGTCAGCACCACCGATCCGCGGCGCTCCCGCAGGTGCGGCAACGCTGCCTTCACGCCAAGTAGATAGGCCTTGACGTTCACCGCGAACAGCTCGTCGAAGCCGCGGGCGAGCTCGTCCGGGGGAGTGTCGACAACGTTCGCGAAGTAGTCGAACAGGCCGGCGTTGCCCACGAACACGTCGAGCCCACCAAAGGCACCAACCGCGCGGTCGACAGCTGCCTGGTTGGTGTCATAGGCGGTCACGTCGCCGGTCACGCCCCGAGCAGCGGCGCCAAGTTCGGCAACGACCTCTTCGACGCGTTCGGCCGACCGATCGAGCACCACCACGGAGGCGCCCTCGGCGACGAACCGCTGCGCGAGGGCATGTCCGAGCCCCGATCCACCCCCAGTGATGACGGCGACCTGCTCATCGAGCCATCCCATCGACTGGAATCCCTCCTGGTCACTCCGGTTGGTCCCGACATTAGGTCCCTCGGCTCGATCCAGCAGGAACAGCCGACCTCAACAGTTCTGGCCGCCGTCGCACACGCAGAACTCGTTGCCTTCCGGGTCGGTCATCAGTAGCCAAGTCGAACCGTGCTCGCTGCAGGGAGCTTCACTGAGCTTGGTCGCACCGAGCGCGACCAGTCGGTCGGCCTCGGCGTGGATGTCGGCGACCTCGATGTCGAAGTGCATGCGGTTCTTTCCCGCCTTCGGTTCGTCGACGCGCTGCAGGAGGAGCTTCGGCCCCGGGGTCCCGTCCGGGAACAGCGCGACATAGGCGCCCGCCGTGCCGAGGTTGAGGTAGCCAAGGGCAGGAGCCCAGAACTCGGCCAGCTTCTCGGGATTTGTGCAGTCGAGGACGAGACCGAGGTCGGCGCTCATCAGGCTGCGGCCTCGTGGTTGTCGGCCTTCACGATCACAACCTCGTCGTTGTCGGCGGCCGGGTCAACCCATCCCCGACTGCGACGGGCATCTCAGGCGGAAAGCGCGCCCCGGAGCACGCTGTTGCCCGAGTGCTCGGGACCGGCCCCGTCCTCCTGGACCGAGACGTCGACGACGTCGTAGGTGGCAGGGTCGGTTCCGGCCGGGAGGTCGATGGAGGTCGTGACATCGCTCGAGCCGTCCCGCATGGTCGCGACCGACACCGGCGTGCCAGAGGTCGGATTGATCAGCCACAACTCGTAGAAGGTGCCCGGAGCGGGCGCGGGAAGGTCGTGCATGTCGACCTGGAGTCGCAGCTGGTCGTCCTCGCTCAGGACCTCGACCGTGCCGCCGGCCGACCCGACGTCGGCGCCGCCGTAGGGAGCGAGCTCCGCGGCAGCGATCTCGGTGGGGCCGGCGTCCTGGCGGTTGGCCACCACGATCCCCGCGCCCACCACGAGGGCCGCGACCGCGGCGGCAACGGTGACCAGCACCGCCGGACGTCGCCGCCCGCGGTGGTGTTCCAGCACGTCGGGTCCGACCAGCACCCGGTCGGCGTCTTGCTCCGCAATGGCGGAGATGCGGTCCCACAGTCCAGCCGGGGCGTCGACGAACTCGATCGGTTCCTGCGCCAGCGAGCGGAGCAGGTCGGCCTCGCGTCGGAACTCGCCATCGAAGCCGTCGTCGGACGGAACGCCGTCGGGGAGATCATGCGTGGGCATCGAAACTCTCCAGGTCTCGTCGGATCCGCTCGAGGCCACGGCGGATCGTGCTCTTGACGGTACCGAGTGGAGCCCCCTCCCGGTCAGCGATCTCCGAGTGCGACAGCCCCTCCAGGAACGCCATTCGGATCCACGAGCAGCCGGGCTCGTCGAGGCGCTCCAACACGTGCGCGACGAGCAGCCGCGTGGCCAGTTCGTCGATCGCACCGTCGTCGACCCTCCCGTCGGCGGGACCCCGCGTGCCCGAACTCGACAGATCCACGAGGTCACCGGCCGCCACGGACGCGTTGCGGTAGCGGCTCCGGAGTTGGTCGATCACCTTGAAGCGGGCGATGCCCATGAGCCAACCGGCCAGCGAGCCCACCGCCGGGTCGAAGCGGTCCCGGGACCGCCACGCGGCGAGGAACACCTCTTGGGTGACGTCGGCGGCCTGGTCGGAGACGAACCTCCGGGCGTAGGTGAACACCGCGCTCTGGTGTTCGTCGAAGACCCGACGCAGGGCGTCGGGCTCACCGGCGACGAAGGCGACGGCGAGGTCGTCGCCGAACGTCCGGGGCCGCATGCGCCGGAGGGTAGTCCCGGCGACGGCGATCAGAGTGGGGCCGTGCGACACACGCTCGTCGGGTGCCGCAGGAAAGGTCATCACGTCCGTTTCTTCGGTCAATTCCGCACGGTGGATGCACCCGGGCCCGGGCCCCCGCACGCTGCCTGCATCCGGAGACCGCGTGTGGGCGAAGAACGTGAGGACCGTCGCCTTCGACGGGTCCCACCAAGTCCAGACACGAAAGAGGAGCCACCATGCGCAAGTCCGTCATCGGCCTACTGGCCGCGCTGTCCGTGTTGCTCGTCGTCCCGGCCACGGCCGGAGCGACGGGTTCCCGCCCCAACAAGCCACCGGCGCCGGCCCAGGTCTACGTCGTGCACGGTCTGCCATTGCCCGACAGCGCCACCGGGCCCGGCACGCCCGTCGACGTCTACGTCAACGGCAACCTGCTGCTCGACGACTTCACCTTCGGCGACTCCGCCGGCCCGGTGTCGCTCCCTGCCGGCGACTACGACGTCCAGATCCGGACCCCCGACGGCACCACCCCACTCATCGGCAAGTCGGTGGCGGTGCCCGCATCGGGCAGCTTCTCGCTGGTCGCCAGCTACGTGGATGCCGCCGGCACGCCTGGCATCAACGTGTTCAGCAACGACACCTCCCGCCCGCGGCGCGGCCTCGGTGCGATCGCCCTGCACCACGCCGCCGCAGCGCCGGCCGTCGATGTCGACCTCGGCCTCTTCCCGCTCAGCCGCAAGCTTCCCTGGCTGAAGGTGCAGGCCGTCACCGCCGCCCCCAACGGTGCGCAGGCCCGCTTCGTGCTCCCGACCTGGCTCGCCTACACCGCAGACGTGCGTGTCGCCGGGACCCAGCAGGTCGTCCTCTCGCTCGATGACGTCGAGCTCGCCCGCAAGGTGCTCACCAACGTCTACGTCGTCGGCTCCGCCACCGACGGCACGTTGCAGGCCCTCGTCACCACGATTCCGACTCGATAGAGGATCCGCTCCTGGTCGGGGCCCGATCAGGGTCCCGACCACCGGGCCGGGTGCTTCGCAACGGAGTGAGCTCGGGGAGGGCCATCACGGGTCTGCAGAGGAGTCGGTGGGTTCGGCGTTGACCTCGGCGAGGAGGTCGAGGAGGTGCCCAAGGCCGTCGAGGTGGGCGTGCACGTCATTGCCCATCGGGTTCACGCGCAGCGTGGCGACGCCGGCGTCGCGGTACTGCCGGAGTCGTCGGCGGATCTCGTCATCGGGTCCGATGAGGTTGGTGCGCAGCCCGATCTCGGTCGGCACGGCCCGCCGGGCCGCGTCGTGGTCGCCGCTGCGCCAGAGCCGTTGCACCTCGGCCACCGCGGTGCCGAAGCCCTGACGCTCGAAGGCCTGGTTGTAGAAGTTCGTCGAACCGGAGCCCATCGCCCCGAACGTGAACGCGTAGCCCTCGGCGTGACGGCGACCTGCGGCTTCGATGTCGTCGGTGAGCTCGCAGCTCACCGAGACCGTCAGCTCGACGTCGCCGAGCGACCGGTTGGCGGTCTCGGCGCCGACCGCGATGGCACCGGTGAACACTTCCGCGGTCTCGCAGAAGAACGAGTTCCCGATCCACCCGTCGGCCACGGCGCCGGTGAGGCGCAGGTTGGCGGGTCCGAGCGACGCGACGTAGATGGGCACATGGACCGGCGACGCTGCGCTGCGCAACGCCTTGCCTTCCCCGCCGGGTAGCGGGAGCTGGTAGTGCTCGCCGCGGTAGTCGAGGCGCTCGCCGGCCGTGATCTGTCGGACGATCTCGATGGTCTCGCGCGTCCGGGTGACGGGCTGAGCGAAGCGGACGCCGTGCCAGCCCTCCATGACCTGCGGTCCGCTCGTCCCGATGCCGAGGACGAACCGCCCACCCGACAGCTCCTGCAAGGTCATCGCCGACATGGCCAGCAACGCCGGCGTGCGTGAGCCGAGCTGCACGATCGCTGTGCCCAACCGGATGGTGCTGGTGGCGTGGGCCAACGCCCCGAGCGGTGTCAGCGCGTCGTGGGCCCAGAACTCCGGCACCCACACCGACGTCGCTCCCAGCTGCTCGGCTCCGACCACGTAGTCGACCATCGAGGGCATCAGCGGTGAGACCGAGATCCCGACCGCCAAACTCACGCTTGGGCCTCGGCCAGCTCGCGGATCCCGTCGACGGTGCGGGCCATGTTGGCGTGATGCTCACCGACGCGTCGATGCAGGATGCGGGGCTCCTTGTCCGGCATCGACTCGATGGCGACTGAGATCCCCGAGGGGCCCGGGCCGATCGACATCGAATAGCGCAGACGGGTGCCCCCCTCGATCGGTTCCAGGTCGAAGCGCCATCGCGCCCCGGGCCGCTCCGGGTCCTGGGTGGCCCACCCGAAGGCGCGCGCCGATTCGTACACCTCGACGAAGCACCGCACCTCCCACTCCCCGATCGCCGGATGCCGGTTCCGTCCCACGAACGACGCGCCCTGCTCCGGGTCGCCGCTCTCCCACGAGGCGCCCAGAAACTCCTCGGAGAAGCGAGCGGGCACCTCGATGTCCGAAACCAGCGACCACACTCGCTCGGGCGACGCCGCGATGTCGACCCCGACCCACGTGCCGGGCTGATCGTTCAGGCAGATCGGGTCGCTCGGACCCGACCGGAACGTACGCGGGATCTCATCGGGGACGTCGTTGCCCTCGGCCATGGACACCTCTGTGGAAACTGCTACTGACGAGTCAGAACGTACCCACTGGGGATACCCGGCTCACCGATCGCCGGGCCGTCATCGTCAGCTGGTGGACGTCGAGGTAGCCCGAGCGGAAGCCGGCCTCGCAGTAGGCGAGGTAGAACGTCCACATCCGTCGGAACGTCGGATCGTCACCGAGGTCGGGCACGCCCCTGGCGTTCACGACGAAGCGTTCGCGCCACAGTCGCAACGTCTCGGCGTAGTGGCGGCCGAAAGCCAGGTCGTCGACGATCTCGAGGCCGGCCGCGTCGGATGCAGAAATCATGGCCTCGACCGACGGGACCAGTCCGCCCGGGAACACGTACTTGTGGATCCACGTGTAGTCGTGGCGGGTCGCCGCGAGGCGGTCGTGCGCGATCGAGATGGTCTGGATCCCGACGCGGCCCCCGGGCGCCAGCACTCGGCCGATCACCTCGTAGTACGTGGGCCAGTACTCCTCGCCGACGGCCTCCACCATCTCGAGGCTCACCACGGCGTCATAGCTGCCCGCGACGTCGCGGTAGTCGGCCAGTTCGACCTCGACACGATCGGCGAAGCCGGCATCGAGGATCCGTCGCGACGCGAGCTCGCGCTGTTCCTCCGACAACGTGACGGAGTGGACGGTCGCGCCGCGGGCCGCAGCGCGCAGTGCGAGCTCACCCCATCCGGTCCCGATCTCCAGCACTCGCGTTCCTTCGTCGACGGCGCACTGGTCGAGCAACCGGTCGATCTTGGCGACCTGGGCCACGGCGAGGTCGTCCCAGGTCGCGCCGCGCTCGAGGTCGACCGCCGGGCCGAACAGGGCAGACGAGTAGGTCATGGTGCGATCGAGGAACGCCGCGAACAGCTCGTTCGACAGGTCGTAGTGGCGTGAGACGTTGCGGCGCGACCCGGCCGGGGTGTTCACCTCGTCGCGCCGCTGGCGCCGCACGCCCAACCGGCGAAGCGGTTGCATCCAACGCGGCGCGAGCTCGTGCACGTGACGGGCGAACACCTCGAACACAGCCACGAGTTCGTCGCTGTCGTCGTCGACATCGCCTGCGTCCAACTCACCTGCAAGGTACGCCTCGCCCAGACCGATCAGCCCCGCATCGCCCAGACGATCGAACACCGCCTCCGGCCGCACCAGCCGCATCGTCGGATCACCCGGACCGCCGCCACCCCACCACACCCCCTCCGCCACGAGCTCGACGCGCAGGGGCAGTCGATCGACGGCCCGGGCGAAGAGTCGTCGAGCGATCGCGGCCCGCAGTGGTCGGTCCGGTCGGCGGGCGACGTCGGGCCAACGCGCCGGATCGACGCCGCGCTCGACGTCGTCGGTCTCGATCAGGTCGGGTCGCGGCTCGGTGGTGGTCATTGCACGGTCTCCTCGGCGATGCGGCTCGGACGGGGGACGACGCGCAGCCGTCGTGCCCAGAGGCCGATTCCCTGGCGGCGGATCCGCACACTCACCATCAGGGGAGCGAACGGATGTCGGAGGGCGAGGCGCGCCAACGCCCTCGGGCTCGCGTCGTGTCGGGTGCCCGACAATCGGGCTACGAATGGCGCTTGGCCCGGTCGGTGCAGCGTGATCGATAGGTCGAGTCGTTCGTCGGGTTCGGCCAGCCGCATGTCGTAACGGCCCTCCACTCCTTCGAATGGCGACACGTACAGGGCCTTGTCGACGCTGGCCCGTCCGTCGTCGTCGGGGTGGACCACGTAGCAGTGGCGCTCCCCGTAGGTGTTGTGGACCTCGATCAGCGTGGCGGCCACCGTGCCGTCGGCGCGATGGCACCAGTAGACGCTCAGGGGGTTGAACACATGGCGAAACACCCGCGCGGCGGCGAGCATTCGCACAGTTCCCGACCCGGGGTCGATGCCCTCGGCGGCGAGACGGGCATCCACCCGCTCGCGCAGCGACGCGTCGGGCGAGCCGTCGAGGTGGTCGCCGGCGACGAACCGCGCCAGTGGACGCAGCAGCCACGGCAGTCGAGGCAGGTCGTCGACGTCGACCAGCCAGAGGTAGGTGGCGTAGCGGAAGCGGTTGCGGATCGGGGTGCGTCGGACGTGATCGACCTCGCACTCGTACAGCGCGTTCACCACTCACCTCCCAGCGACCGCGCCGCGTCGACACCGGATCGGGCGCCGTCCTCGTGGAATCCCCACCCGTGGTAGGCGCCGGCGAAGGCGGTGACGCCGTCGCGGAGGCCCGGCAGCAGTCGCTGCGCCGCGACCGACTCGGAAGTGAACTGGGGGTGCTCGTAGGTCATCCGGGCGATGATCAGGTCGGGGTCGATCGAGTCACCGGAGTTGAGCGAGACGATGAACCGGCCGGGCCCGCCGAGCCGCTGGAGTCGGGACATGTCGTAGCTGACCTGCACCGCGTCGGGAGACACCCGACACGACGGCATCCGATAGTTCCAGCTGGCCCTGGCCCGGTGGTTCGTCGGCAGGACCGACGCGTCGGTGTGCAACACCGTCGGGTTGACCGAGTACTCGAACGCGCACAGGGCCGACCGTTCCTCGACGGTCGCGTCGCCCAACAGCCGCAGCGCCTGGGCCGGATGGGTCGCGACGACGATGCCGTCGAAGGAGTGGACGTCGTCGCCGGCGTCGCGGACCACGACCGGCGCGTCGCTCGAACCGGGCTGCCGCATGACCGACCGGACCGGCGTCGACACCAGCACCGACGTGAGCGTCTTGGCGACGCGATCGACGTAGGAGCGAGAGCCGCCCACGATGGTCCGCCAGGCCGGCGACCCGCCGACCGACAGCATCCCGTGATGGTCGAGGAACGTGAACAGGTAGCGCGCCGGGTAGCGCATCGCGAGTGTCGGGCTGGCCGACCACACCGCAGCGACCACCGGCGTCATGAAGTGGGCCACGAAGTACGGCGAGAAGCCACCGGCCACCAGGAACTCGCCCAGAGTCTCGTCACGGGAACCGTCGACCGGGGCCTCGAGGAGACGGCGGGCACGACGATGGAAACGTCGAACCTCAGCCAACATCCGCCAGTACGCGGGTCGGACGACCGTACCCACCGACGGCGCGAGGCCCGAGAACCCTCGCCCGCCGGCGTATTCGAGCCCGCAGCCGTCACAGTGCACCGACAGGCTCATGTCGGTCTCCTGCGTCTGCACGCCGAGTTCGTCGAGCAGGCGAACCAGGCTCGGATAGGTCCGGTCGTTGTGGACGATGAACCCGGTGTCGATCGCCACTGTCCCACCGCTCGCCGTGACCACGTCGTGCGTGTGGGCGTGGCCACCGAGACGATCGTCGGCCTCGAACAGGGTCACGTCGTGACTTCGTTGCAGCACGTGGGCCGCCGTGAGTCCGGCGACGCCGCTCCCGACGACGGCCACACGACGGCGGCCGGATCTGTCACCTGAGCCGCCGGCCGGTACCTGACGCGAGTCGTGCCTGGTCGATGTCCGCACGTCATGTTGTTCGGAGCCGGTGGCCGATCGGATGCACCTCGGGAGAGAGTGCATCCAGGACCTGAGCGGGCTGCTCTCAGGGTTCAGGTGGGTTGCAGCCCGACCGTTCCAACACCCACTGCCACAGCCGGGCCCTGCGTTCCGGGGTGTCGGAATGTCGGGTGCTGCGGAGTCGGTGAATCGGCCGCACCTGGCGATCGAGCCAGAAACCTCCGGTGCTCGCCAATGGTTCGTCGTCGTCCGCGGCGAGCCACACCATCGTGTCGGCACCGGCAGCCGGATCGCGAAGGAGTGGTCCGACGACCGTGCGGAACGCCGGGAGTGCTTCGCGGACGCCGGGTGTGTCCGCCCACCCGGGATGCATCGAGTGGAAGACGACGTGCTGACGGTCGACGCGTTGCGCCCACATCTCGGCCAGCGTCACCTGCGCGCGTTTCGCGAGCGCGTACTGCTTCGACCCGTTGTAGGAGGCCTCGTTCATCTGCAGGTGTTCGACCGTGAGGGACGCGGTGTACATGCCGCCCGATGACATCGTGATCACCCGCGCCGGTGCCGACTCGCGCAGACGATCGAGGAGCAGGCAGGTGAGCAGGAACGGGCCAACGACCTGGCTGGCGATCGTGGCCTCGGTGCCATCAGGCGCCACGGTTCGCCGGTGCGACAGCGACCCGGCGTTGTGGATCAACACATCGAGCCGGTCGTGGTCGGCGAGGATCCGTTCACCTGCACGTCGGACCGAGTCGTCGTCGCCCATATTCGCGATCGCCGCCGAGACGTTGGGATTCGCGGTCGCGTCACGAAGCTGCTGCACGACTCGGGTGGTCTTGTCCGGGTTCCGCCCGACGACCACCACCGTGGCCCCGTCAAGGGCGAGTTGTGTCGCGGCGGCGAGACCCAGCCCCGAGGTGGCACCGGTGACCACGATCACCCGACCCGCCAGCCGGTAGGAATCGACACCACGCCAATGGAACATTCGACGACGAGCCTCGAACCCGACACGAGTGAAGCTGGGCGCGACCAGCCCCTCCATCGCAGCGTCAGCCAGTCTCTGAGCGCGTGTCACGCCGCCGGATCCTTACTCATCGGTCGTCTCGGATTCGGTTCACCTCGCGTTCCTTCGGGCGAGTTGCGTCTCCGGATGCACCGAACAGAAGCGGTCGCTGGTGGCGCCCCGGCTGTGGAGATCGGAGCCGTGCGCCGGGGTCGGTACAGTCACGCGGTGACCGGACCATCGACCGCGGCTCCGTTCGAACCGGCGACATTGGGCCCGCTGCGGCTCCGGAATCGCCTGTTCAAGGCGGCCACGTTCGAAGGCCGAATGCCGCGCGGCCGGGTGACTCCCGAGCTGGTCGAGTTCCACCGCGAGGTGGCTGCCGGCGGTGTCGGCCTGACCACATTGGCCTACTGCGCGGTGTCGGCGAACGGTCGCGTCAGTCGGGACTGTCTGGTGTTCACCGACGACCTGACAGAGGACCTTCGTCAGCTGACCGACGCCGCGCACGACGAGGGTGCCGCGGTCGCCGCGCAGCTCGGCCACGCCGGGCTCGTCGCCCAGGACCAGTCTCGGCGTCACCCGTCGGTCGCGCCTTCGACGCGGATCAGCCCTCCAGCGAAGGGGTTGGTCCGGGCAGCGACGGCAGCCCAACTCGACGAGATCGTGGACCAGTTCGCCGCGTCGGCCAAGGTCGCCGCCGCGGCAGGGTTCGACGCGATCGAGATCCACCTCGGCCACAACTACCTGCTCAGTTCGTTCCTCAGCCCGAACCTGAACAAGCGCCGCGATGAGTACGGCGGCAGCATCGAGAACCGCCTGCGGTTCCCGAGGAGAGTCATCAGGGCGGTGCGTGAAGCGGCCCCTCGCTCGGTGGCGGTGTGGGCCAAGTTCAACATGTCCGACGGCGTCGACAACGGCTTGTGGCTCGACGAGAGCATCCCGATGGCCCAGGCGCTCGAGGCCGACGGCGACCTCGACGCGCTCGAGCTGACTGGTGGCTCGTCGCTGCTCAACGGCATGTACTTCTTCCGCGGCGACGTGCCGTTGCGCGAGTTCGCGGCGGCTCAGTCACCGTTGGTCGGACTCGGAGTCCGTCTCTTCGGTCGCCGGATCCTGCCCGAGTACCCGTTCGAGGAGGCGTTCTTCCTCGAGTTCTCCCGTCAATTCCGATCGGTGCTGACCATGCCGCTGATCTACGTCGGAGGGGTCAACACGATCGCGACCATCGAGTCGCTTGCCGGCGAGGGCTTCGAGTTCGTGGCCATGGCCCGCGCGCTGCTTCGTGACCCCAACCTGCCCAACAAGCTCGCCCGCGCGCAGGCCACCGCCGGGCTGTGCGTGCACTGCAACAAGTGCATGGCCACCATCTACAGCGGCGGGACGCGCTGCGTCCTCCCGCCACCCGGCTGATCCACCGACTGAACGGCCGCGCCGACGATCAGTCCCCCAACAGCCGGGTCGTGAGCCTGCCCACGAGGCCGGAACGACCCGGCGCCACCCGAGTGACCAGGCTGACGAGGTGGGCGTCAGGACCGACCACCACACGTGCCCGGTCCCGTTCGATCGCCGACACGATCCGCTTCGCGACGCTCGACGGAGGGCGCATGGCCAACGGAGCGAGGCGGGACTCGCCCATGCGCTCGAGGCGGTCGGCCTGCGCGCCGCGAGCCGACGCCGTGATGTTCGTACGGATCGCCCCGGGGAACACGGCAGTGACCCCGATCCCGGAGGTGATCAGCTCACCACGAAGGGCCTCAGTGAAGGAACGGACAGCGCCCTTGGACAGCGAGTACGCCACGTTGTGGGGCAGCCCGAGCAGACCCACCATGCTCGACAGGTTCACGATGTGGGCCTCGTCGGCGGAGCGGAGCAGCGGAAGGAACGCACGGCACCCGTGGACGACTCCCCACATGTTGATGTCGACGATCCAGCGGAGGTCCTCGATCGACTCCTCCTCGAACGAGCCCGCCGAGGTCACCCCTGCGTTGTTCACGAGGATGTGCACGTCGCCATGGGTGTCGACGATCTCCGCCGGGACCTCGGCAAGACGATCGACGTCGCGCACGTCGACCTCGTGCACCGACGCGCGGCGACCGGTGGCGCACACGAGCTCAACGGTCTGCGTCGCGGCCTCCCGGTCGCGGTCGAGCACCGCGACGTGGCAACCACGACGCGCCAGCGCCAGGCTCGTCGCCCTCCCGATGCCGCTCCCCGCTCCGGTCACGACCGCGACCCGGTCGACGAGGGACCTCATGCCATGGCCGCCTGGGCGCTCGCCTCCTGCATCCGCTCATGCTCGACGGTCCGGCTCTCGACGTCGAATCCCAATAGCAGGCTGCGCCAAGCTGCACCCGACGCAGACACTTTGCTTACGACGCGAACGACTCACTCGTGGTCGAGGAGCCTCCGCACCGTGTCGTATGCGGTCTCAGGATCAGCGCCCTGGTCGAGCTGTCGGGCGACCTCAGGTCGAGCCATCCGCCCGGCGCATCGGCGTCGAAGGCCGCTACGGTCGGACGTGACCACCGTGTGGCCGGTCCGGGTGTCTCGAAAGGGATGGCCGGATGGACCAGATCACCGCACAACTCGCCGGTCGCATCGCCACCGGTCGGGAGAGGAGCTCCGATGCGCGCGGTCGTGTTCAGCGGGTGGCAGACCTTCCCGAGCATCGAGGAGGTCGAAAGTCCTGAGCCGGGTCCGGGCGAGGTCCTGGTGAAGGTTGCCGGCGCGGGCGCTTGTCATTCCGACGTCGCCATCTACAAAGAGTTCGCCAGGGACACTCCGGGTTCGATCGCGCCACCCTTCACGCTCGGACACGAGAACGCCGGCTGGGTCGAGGACGTCGGGCCCGGGGTGGACCGGATCGCGCTCGGCGACGCGTACCTCGTGTACGGCCCCATCGGCTGTGGTCATTGCAAGATGTGCTCGCGGGGCCAGGACACGTACTGCGAGAACGCCGCGACCATGCCGTACCTGGGCATCGGCCTCGGTCGGAACGGGGGGATGGCTGACTACGTCGTGGTCCCGGCGAGAAACCTCGTTCCGCTCGGCGACGCAGACCCTGTCGCCGCCGCACCGCTCAGCGACGCAGGGCTCACGCCGTACCACGCCATCAAGAACGCGCTGCCGAACCTGGGCGGCGGAGGCCGGGTGGCCCTGGTCGTCGGGCTGGGGGGCCTCGGTCAGATCGCCGTCCAGATGCTCACGGCCCTGACGGGGGCGACGGTGATCGCGACGGACACGAAGCCCGACGCCATGAAGCGGGCCGAGGAGCATGGCGCGGTCACGGTGCCGGGCGGCCACGACCAGGTCGAGGCCATCCGCTCGCTGACTGGCGGCCGCGGCGTCGACGCGGCGTTCGACTTCGTCGGTGTCACACCGACCATCAAGACGGCACAGGCGTCGATGGCACAAGGCGGCCGTCTCACCGTCGTCGGGATTGCCGGCGGAGTCACCGAATGGTCCTTCTTTTCGACCCCCTACGAATCGACGATCACCAACACCTACTGGGGCACGATCGAAGACCTCTACGAGGTCGTCGCCATGTACCGGGCCGGGCAGATCCAACCCGACATCGAACGTTTCGCGATGGACGACGCCCTCGAGGCGTACCGGCGGCTGGAATCCGGCCAGCTCTCGGGGCGTGCGGTGGTCACGCCCCACGGGTGACCCGGGGACCGATCACCAGGAGGCACCAAAGGTGAGCCACGCTGAGCGCGTCGACCCCGAGCTGGCCGCGATGTTGTCGCGCTGCGCCGTGTCGCGGCCGTGGACCGAGCAGGACGAGGGGCCCTACCACCGCGCGGACCAGGCCACGCGCCGTGACGTGGTCGAGGATCGCGACGGCGTCGCGCTGCAACTCGGGATCCGACTCGCCCGGGAGGGCGGCGTCGGCGCGACCACTCTCACGAACCGAATCGTCACCTACCTCGAGCCCGTTCTGCCGGAACGATCCGCTACGCCGTGACGGCCCACGCCGCGGGCAGCCCAGTTCCGGAGCGCTCCGCCCGGAATGAGCGGCCACGTCAAACGAACGCAGCGCTTCTCGGCTTCGTGTCAACCAGTTCCAACAGACCGCTTCGACACGGTGCGCCGTACTGTTTGCCAGGTGACAGAGATGCCGTCGGGGACGGTCACGTTCCTGTTCACCGACATCGAAGGTTCGACACGCCGATGGGAGCGAGAACCGGACCTCATGCGCGCGTCGCTCCGAGCGCATGACCTGTTGCTCCGTGATTCGATCGAGTCTCACGACGGGTACGTGGTGAAAGGGACCGGCGACGGGATGTTCGCCGCGTTCGGACGGCCCGAGGACGGCGTCGAGGCCGCGATCGCGGCACAGCGCGCGCTCGCTGGCGCGGAGTGGCCCGACAACGTCGGCCTCCGGGTGCGAATGGGGCTGCATCTGGGTGCAGTTGTGGAGCAGGACGGCGACTACATCGGTCCCGATGTGAATCGGACGGCGCGGTTGACGTCAGCGGCGCATGGGGGCCAGATCGTGTGTTCACGAAGTGTCGGCGATCTGGTCGGCGACCGGTTCGAGTTGGTGGATCTGGGTGAGCACAGGCTGCGGGACCTGGAGTCGTCGTTGCACGTGTTCCAAATCGACGCCCCGGGGGTCAGGTCGGTGTTCCCACCGTTGCGGTCCCTGGATGGGCTGCCGGGAAACCTGCCGCGTCAGATCACCTCGTTCGTGGGACGGGAGGCCGAGATCGCGCGCGTGGCCGAGCTGGTGGGCCGGGCGTCGCTGGTGACGTTGACGGGTGTGGGCGGCGTCGGCAAGACCCGGCTCGCATTGCAGGTGGCGGCGGACCTCCTCACGGAGTTCCGTGACGGAGCGTGGCTGTGTGAGTACGCATCCGTGACCGATCCGGAGGCGGTGTGGGTTGCGTTGGCCGCGAGCTTGAGGATCCAGGCCTTCCCGGGACGGAGTCTCCAGGATTCGGTCCTCAACTACCTCTCGTCCAAGCAGATCCTTCTGGTGCTCGACAACTGCGAGCACCTCCTGGCTGCGATCGCTGCGCAGGTCGATGCGATCGAGCAGGGATGCCCGCAGGTGTCGGTGTTGGCCACGAGCCGGGAAGGTTTGGGACTCGCTGGCGAACGCATGGTGGCGGTGCCGTCGCTCGGCGTTCCGGTCGAGGACTCAGCCCTGGATGATCTCGCCATCATCGACTCCGTGCGCTTGTTCTGCGACCGTGCGACAGAGGCGAGGGCGGATTTCGTCCTCGACGCCCACAACGCCGGTGCGATCGGGGAGCTGTGCCGACGGCTCGACGGCATCCCTCTCGGAATCGAGCTCGCAGCGGCGCGTCTGCGATCGATGTCTCCCGACGACCTCGTCGCCCGGCTGGACCAACGGTTCAAGTTGTTGACGCGGGGCAGCCGTGCCGCGTTGGAGCGTCAGCAGACATTGCGGGCCACGATCGATTGGTCCTACGAACTGCTGGACGACCCGGAACGTCACGTGTTGGACCGGTTGTCCGTGTTCGCCGGTGGGTGTGACCTCGATGCCGCCGAAGCGGTGCTCGCCGGCGACGATCTCGATGCCCTCGACGTGACCGACGCATTGGGACAACTCGTCGACAAGTCGCTTGTCAT
>DATEEV010000121.1:0-5827 GCA_035281005.1 Microthrixaceae bacterium
TGCCGATGATGTGCGAGCTGCAGTTCTGGGAGTTCGCGAGCTGAGTCGGGGCTGATCGGCCTCAGTCGATGGTTCCGCAGTGAAGCAGGGAGCGCCAGCGACCGAGCCTGAACGGAGGAAGCTCGACCATGAGGATCAGTCCGCCCGCAGCGCCTCGGCGGGCGACATCGACGCTGCGCGGTGCGCGGGGATCAGCGCCGCGAGGTTCGCGACGACCAGCGCCACCACCGGGACGACGATCCACACGCCCCAATGCGTCACGGCGGCCGGCTCGAGCCCGAGGTTCGCCATCAGCGCCCGCCACAGCATCCGGCCGACGAGGAATCCCAGGGGCAGGCCCACCAGCAGGGCCGCCCCCACGAGCGCGGTGGCCATCCACAACATCGAGGCCTCGGCCTGGCGGCGGGTGAAGCCGATGGCTCGGAGCGCTCCGAGCTCGACTCGATGACGACGGGTGGCGAGGACCAGCGCGTGGGCGAGCGCGGCGATCGCCAGGACGACAACGAGAATCGTGAGCAGGCCCGGCACGAACGAGACGCGCGCCAGGTTTCGGAGGTCGGACTGGGGATGTGGTTCCTTCACGTCGAGCATGGTGGCTCGCATCTCGCGGAGCCCCTCCTCACGATGACCGGGCTCGAACTTGACGATGACCGACGACGGTGGGGCAACGTCGTCGGGGTCGTCTGCGACCGCACGGATCGCGTCGTAGCTCACGAAGCCTCCCCGGCCCGGCTCGGTGTCGGTCTCGCCGTGCACGACCGCGGTGCCCACGATCGTCGCCGGAACGTCTTCCTCGATCTCCTCGGTACGGACCTTGAGCTCGACCCGGTCGCCGACGTCGAGGCCGAGGTCGCGCATGGTGGCACGTCCGAGCACGACCTCGTCCTCGCGGATCGGCTCGCGACCGTCGAGGATCTTCGGCCTGATCGGTTGTTGGCCTTCGATCGGGACGAACGTCAGGAGCTCCATCGACTCGCCCTGCGCGTACGCCGTTGATTGCATCACCCCGCCTGCGGCCTCCACGTGGGGCAGGTCGCCGACCCGTTCGACGTTGTCGTCGTACGCATCCTCGGCCCCTGTTCCACCGACGTATGCGTCGTGAACTGCGCCGTACTCCTCCGCGTCGTCGACGAGTTCGGTCAGGCTCGCGGGCAGGATGACGGCGAGCATGGCGACGACCGCGGCGGCGCCGACGGTGGTGACCGCGGCGCGACGCGCGGTGCGACCCGCGGGTCGACCGTCGCCGGCGAAGGTGACGCCCGCCCACGCGGCGGGTCGCTCCGCCACTCGCCGTGACAGCCTCGCGAGCAACGAGGATCGCTGGAGGCGACGAACCCGTCGAGGGGCGAGGGCACGCGATGCGCTCAGAGCCGAGATCGCGATGACGCCGCCGACCACGACCCCGATGCCGACCAGCAGGACGGGGAGGTCGACGACGAGCCCGAGATCGGGGTCGGCTCTGCGGGCGATCCCGACCGGCGTGAGCGTCGACGCGGCCACCGTCACGCCGACCGCGACGAACACCGAGACCGCTGCGATGGTCGAGGCACGGAGGGCGGCAACGATCGCCGCGTCGGTCCGAGTGAGGCTGAGCGCTCGCAACGTGGGACCGTCGTCCCACTCACGCCTCGTCTGTCGGGCGAGCGACTGACCGACGAACACGCAGGCCGCGGCGGCGAGCACCACCACGGCGACCCAGGTCGCGATGGTTTCCAGCTCGATCGCCCGCCTCGAAGGCCGCACCACCAACGGGTCGCGGAGATCGTTGGGCGAGATCTCCGCGAAGTACTCCTCCCGCAGCGATGCTCGAACGGCCGCGTCGAGCTCCTCGATCGACATGTCGGTGGACACCATGAACTGCGTCCCCCACCGCGCGAGCTCGGTGCCGTCGTACTGGTCGAACCACTCGGAGGTCAGGTACAGCCTGTCGTGGTCACCGCCGGTCGGATCGCCGTCACCGGCGATCAACGTCGCCGGCTCGCGGATCGTGCCCACCAGGCGGGCGGTGCTGGGCGTCGCGCCGGGCTCGACCGACGGATCGCCGAGCAGGAACTGCTGCTCCGCGGTGAACGGAGTGAGGGTGAGCTCGTCACCGAGCTCCAGCCCCGTCTCCGCGAGCGTGGCCTCGTCCACGACCGCCTCGTCAGGGCCGGACGGGAATCGACCGCTGGCGAGCGGTGGCAACAGGCTCGCCGGATCGCCGCGACCCGGCGTGGGCAGGTAGATGTACGGGGCCCCGAAGGTCGAGAGCCCGTCGGCCTCGATCTCGACCACCGGCGCGGTGAGCCGCCCGAGCACGTCCACGCCGGGGATCGACTCGACCAGGTCGAGCTCGGCGTCGGGGGTGTACGTGAAGCACTCGAAGAGCTGGGTGTCGCGGTCCAGAGGCTCACCCTCCGGCCCTGTCAGCGGTGGGCAGACCCACACCAGCGCATCGACGCCGCGGCTCGCCTCCTCCACGAAGCGATCGATCGCGTCGCTGCTGCGTCGCGCCGAAACCGCCCCGAGCATCACGATCCCTGCCGCGAGCCCCACGCCGAGCCCCAGCAGGATCGTGGCGCGTCGATGGCGGCGCCGCAGCGTGCGAGCCAGGAGCTTCCCACCGTCGTTCATTCCGCTCTGATTCTCCCAGTCCTCGGTGAAGGGCCACCAACCCACTGCCCCCACGCCCGGGGGGGGTGCCAGCACCCGGTCCAGTATGTTCCGCCCATGACCGTCAACGGCATCGGGCACGGCACGTTCGTGCCCCAGGGGTGGAAGCTCGAGTACTCCGGGACCGACGCCACGACGGCATGGAACCGCTCGGTCGAGCTCGCCCGGCAGGCCGAGACGTTGGGCTACGACCACTTGTGGGTGTACGACCACGTCGAGACCGTGCCTCGCCGGGAGCCCACCCACATGTTCGAGGCGTTCACCATGCTGGCGGCCCTCTCCCAGCTCACCTCGACGATCGAGCTCGGCGAGCTCGTGACCTGCGTGGGCTATCGCAACGTCGGCCTGCTGGCGAAGGAGGCCGCCTGTGTCGACGTCTACTCGGGCGGGCGGTTCATCCTCGGCATCGGTGCCGGCTGGTACTCCCGTGAGTACGAGGCCTACGGCTACGACTATCCGTCGAACGGCGA
Source organism: Microthrixaceae bacterium (assembly GCA_035281005.1). Classification (GTDB taxonomy): domain Bacteria; phylum Actinomycetota; class Acidimicrobiia; order Acidimicrobiales; family Microtrichaceae; genus DATEEV01. The sequence goes on from DATEEV010000121.1 coordinate 3,123, forward strand.
GCGCCTGGCGCTGCTCGACGAGGCCCTCACCGTGATCCCTCGACTCTGGTCCGACGAGACCGTCGACTTCGACGGCGTCCACGTGCAGCTCGACGGCGCGTTCTGCGACCCCAAGCCGCTCCGCTCACCCCGGCCTCCGATCCTCGTCGGCGGAGGGGGCGAACAGGTCACGCTGCGCATCGCCGCCCGGCACGCGGACCTGACGAACTGGCAGGTCGGCCTCGACGCCTTCGTCCGCAAGTCGGAGCTTCTGGCCCGCTACTGCGACGAGGTCGGCCGGGACCCGTCGTCGATCACCAGGACCCATGGCCCGGACTGTCGGATCTTCGACAGCGAGGCCGACCTGCGACACTGGCTGGACTCACCGGGGGGCGGGCAGCTGTCCGGCCGGACCGGTCACGAGGAGTACGTGCGCGACAACCTCATCGGAACGGTCGAGCAGGTCACCGGGAAGGCGCAGGCCTTCGTGGACGCCGGATGCGGGGCGTTCCTCAACTGGTACCGCGATTTCCCGTCGGACGAGTCGATGTCGGCCTGGATCGAGCAGGTGGCCCCGGTTCTGCGCGCCTGACCGGCACGTCGTAGCATCAGGGCCGGCGATGGGGATTGTCATGGCAGGTGGAGCCGATCGACTCACAGCACGGCTGGCGACGGGTGGCCCCGCGCACGCGATCGACCCCGCTCGGCCCTGGACCTTCGGCCGGAGCCTCGACTGCGACCTGCCCCTCGGTTCCGACGACACGTCGATCTCGCGCACGGCCGGCTCGATCTCGTGGGCCGGATCGGCGTGGGAGCTCCGAAACCTCTCCTCGAGCCGCCCCCTCTACCGGATCTCCGACACCGGGCTTCGCTCACCACTCGAGGTCGGCGCGCGGCTGACCGTCCTCGACCCCGTCACGCGGATCGCCGTGGTCGGCTCGATGCGCACCCACCAGCTCGTCCTCGAGCTCGAGCCGCTCGGTGGTGAGGGAGACGCGCCGTTCCGGGAACAGATCCCCGGCACCGAGACGATGATGCCGACGTTCACCGCGAACGAGTTCGCCGGGGTGGTCGCGATGCTCGAGGGCTATCTCCTCGACCATCCGCGCTACGAGCCGAGGCCGCGCACCTACGCCGAGGCGGCAGAGCGCCTCGGTCTTCCCGCCGCGACCGTGCGCAAGCGGATCGAGAGCGTCCGCACCAAGCTCGTCGAGCACGGCGTGGTCGAGCTCCAACAGCCCGACGCTCGCCAGGCCCTCGCCGAGTTCGTGCTGTCCACCCGACTCGTGACCCCGGCCGATCTTCACGTGCTCGACGAGGCCTCGGCCCGAGGCCATTCGGCGCCGACGCAGCCCGGCGGCTCGCAATGAGCCCCGAGATCGAGGGCCTCGAGGCGCTCGAACCGATCGGCCAGGGCGCCAGCGCGGACGTCTACCGGGCGATCGAGACGACCACCGGCGAGACGGTTGCCGTGAAGGTGTTCCGCTTCGACGGCAGCTCACCGGAATCCACCCGCGCGTTCCTGCGGGAATGTCGCGCGTCGGAGCGACTCGCCGCGCTGGACAACGTCGCGGCAGTGCACCGCTCGGGCACCACCGCCCAGGGCCACCCCTACGTGGTGATGGACCTCGCGACCGAGGGCTCGCTGGCCGACCTGATCGCACGCGGCCGGATCCCCGTCGACCGGGCGCTGGCACTTGCCCGCGGCGTGGCGACGGCACTCGACGGCGCGCACCAACGCGGAGTGCTGCATCGCGACGTGAAGCCCGGCAACGTCCTGATCGACGAGAACGGCGAGGCACTCCTCTCCGACTTCGGGATCGCGGTGCTGGCCGGCTCCGCCGTCACCACCACCAGCGGTCACCCCTACACGCTCGCCTACGCCTCGCCCGAGGTGCTTCGCGGCACCGTGGGCGACGAGCGCAGCGACGTGTACTCCTTCGGGGCGACCGTGTACGAGATGCTCGAGGGCCGGCCTCCGTTCGCGGCGTCGGGCCTCACGATCGCCGAGATCCTGGGGCGCACCCTCCACACCCCCGCGCCGCCCGTCGACCGCGCGGGGGTGCCCGAGCAGGTCGCCGCCGCGGTCACCGCGATGCTGTCGCCCGACCCCGACCAACGACCGACGATCCGCGAGGTCGTGGTCGCGCTCGATGCCGAGCCCGGACGGCCACCGTCGCATCGTGGTCGAGTGCTGTCGGTGGTCGCGGCGACGGTGCTCGCGGTCGTCGTCGGCGCCGCGGTGCTGGTGGTCGGTGGTGACGTCGGCGGCGACGCGAGCGACGCCGAGGCCGGCACGGACCAGGGGCCCGACACCACGACCGTGGAGCGTCCGCCGATCGAGCCCTACACCCCGCTCACCGACGAGTCGCGCCACCTGGAGGTCACGAGCGAACCGGTCTTCGAGGCGGCGGCCGAGCTGGCCGGGCCCGGGGCCGACGTCACGACGATCCCCGCGACGAACTACCACCTGCCGCCTCAGAACCCGCCACTGACGCAGTTCCCGGTCGAAGGGGGCTGGAACTTCGCGAGCGCTCGCGTCTCGGAGGCGGCCTGCCACGAGTACCACACGCCGAACGTGACGACCGTCGGCTTCATCGCCAAGCTGTTCCAGCGCGGCGGCACCTCCGTCGTGGTGTCGCGGATCTCGTTCGACGCCGCGATCGACGCCGCCCAGATCTTCAAAGGTCGCACCATCGCCGTCGGGGTCAACGCGGAGACCTGCC